>JBEGMZ010000465.1:0-6796 GCA_041182745.1 Acidobacteriota bacterium | reverse complement strand
TGCGCTGGCCGCCGGTATCGAGATTGTCCGACCTCTTATCGAGCACCCCGCGGTCGTCATGGCTGCCCACAATGCCCGTTTCGATGAGGGAGTTCTTCGGCGCGCCGGCTTTGAACCCGCCGGCTTTGTCGACACACTGAAACTCTCACGGCGAACTCTCACCCTCGATTCACACAGCCTCGCCTCGATCTCTGAACACCTCTTCAACCTGCGACTCGACAAGACTCATCAGCGCAGCGACTGGTCGATACGACCGCTCAGTCGCGACCAGCTCTACTATGCCGCACTCGATGCTGTCGTTGCCCTCCGCCTCTTTCAGGAGCTTGCCGATCGTCTGCAGCAGGAGGGGCGCTGGATGGCTGAACTCCGTCGCGCCACACTTCGGCTCCCGGGAGAGGGAACGCCGACTCGAGCGGAGAGAGAACCCGCTCGCCGCTCACTCCCTCCGCTGCGGCCCCTCACCGCCGCCGAACAGCAGACCGTTCGTCGCCTCGTCGCCTGGCGGCAACTGCAGGCCTCCCGCGAACGGGTTCCGGTCCAGGCGATATGTCCCGACCGGACGCTTCACCATCTCGTGATCGCCCGTCCGCGCACGATCGATCAGCTTTTGGCCATTCCTGGCCTTGACAGTGGCAGAGTTGCCCGCTTCGGATCGATGCTTCTCGACTGCCTTGCGGCGTCAGAGGCGTCCTGATCGTTCTGAAGTTGGGCAGAATCTGGACGGTGTAAGGTCCTTTGGCTTCGAATGCCGAAGCTCGCCTCTCCTGCGGCCGCTGGCTCAACTCTCCTTGAAACAACAATATCCGAAAAACTGAAGATAAATTCATTTTGATGGAGTTCAGGGTAGAGTCGCGCAGCTGCCACCAAGGTTCTAAGTGCAACCTTAATCCATATTTAAGGGCTTGAGGCTTCGAGGTTCCTCGTGCGGAATGAGTATTGCTTAGTAGTTACGGCGAATCTGAATCTGTCATCTACAGGCTTTTTTGATGTTTGAAATCTTCATAGCAATTCAATCCATAGATTTCTTCTTTTAATGTTCAAAGATGGAAGCGATGGGACAGAATCTCGACACCGGAGTGGCACCGTAGGGCTCTTTTCCGGTAGCAGGGACGCTGTGCAGTCGCGAAATATAAAAACCCTTCACCCTTATTCAAGGAGTATCTCGAAAATGAGACCAGACAAGACAATGAAGAAAGGATACCTCGGCCTGGCATCGGCTTTGCTGCTCGGTGCGTTTCTGTTTGTCATCGCCCCGGTGACAGCATATGGTCAGGCCGAGACTGGCGGAACGATCCAGGGAACGATCAGCGACGCGACTGGCGCGCGCGTTCCGGGAGCGACCATCAAGGTCGAGGGCGGCAGCTTCACCCGTTCCACGACCGCCAACGCCGACGGCTTTTTCCGTCTTCTCCAGGTGCCAGCCGGTACCTACAAGGTCACCGTGACCGCGGCCAATTTCAGCTCGGCGGCGATCGATGGTGTGCAGGTGTCACTCGGCAAGGCGACCCCGCTTGAGGTCGCACTCAAGGTCGGCAACGTCTCGGAGCAGGTCAACATCTCCAGCGAGGATGTTGTTCGGATCGATCCGGCCGACAACAAGATTCAGACCAACATCAGTGCCCGTGTCGTTGACGCCCTTCCCAAGGGAATGAACATGACTTCGCTGCTCAAGGTCTCGCCGGCGACCCGGTTCGAGTCGAAGAGCGGCCAGTTCCAGGTCGATGGCGCGAGCGGTTCCGAGAACAGCTTCATCATCGACGGACTCGAGGTCAGCAACTTCCGGACCGGAGTTCTCAACGGCAACAACAATCTGCCGTTCCAGTTTGTGCAGGAGATTCAGATCAAGACCTCCGGTTTCGAGGCCGAGTTTGGCGGCGCGACCGGTGGGGTGATCAACGTTGTGACCCGCGGTGGCTCGAACGAGTACCACGGTGAGGTCGGCATGCAGTTTGAGCCGAATCAGCTCTGGGCTGGTCCGCGTCCCTTCCTCAACAGCTTCCGCACCGGGACCGGGGCCAACTTCGTTCAGATCAACGAATATATTCGACCGGAGCGCGACAACTTCAACAACTACTTCCCGACCTTCGGGTTTGGTGGTCCGCTGAAGAAGGATCGCCTCTGGTTCTTTGCCAGCTACGCTCCGCAGATCTACAATACCAAGCGGACTTCGCGCTACTACTCGGCCGACCCGCGGACCCGCGCGGTGACGGCGACCGAGGCTTATGAGAGCACGACCCGTAACGAGTACTTCCAGGGCCGTCTTGATGCCTCACCGATCGACAGCCTGCGCCTTACCGCGACCTACACCTGGAACCCGATCATCGTCGACGGGGTGATCCCGGTCGGTAACTACGCCATCGGTGGCGTTCCACCTTCGGTCAATTTCGGTGGTACGATCGGCCGTCTCACCGGTCGCGAGCTGACCAGCCGTCAGGGCGGACGTCAGAACTCGAACAACTTCACCTCGCAGGCGGTCTGGACGCCGACGAGCAACTTCGTCGCCAGCTTCCGCTTCTCGCGTGGCTTCCTCAACGAGCGCAGCAGCGCCTACTTTATTCCGCAGGAGACGCGCTTCATCTGCACCGGTCTCTCAGTTCCGACCGATGCCGGTTGCGCGCTTGGCTTCTCGAACGTTCCAAGCAACAGCAATATCTTCTTTGACGTCTCGACTCGTAACAACTTCGAGGGTGACGTCAGCTACATCCTCAATCGGTTCGGCGGACGCCACGAACTCAAGGGCGGCTATCAGAACACCAAGGTCGCCAACAACGTCTCACGTGGTTACAAGGATCTTGGCGTGGTCCAGCTCTACTATGGCTACTCGCTCAACGATCTGACTGGTCGTAACGATGCGCTCAACGCGAATGCGATCGGCGCCGGCCAGCTTATCCGTTTCGGTACGGTCGGTGAGGCGAGCAACCGGGCGCAGTCGATCTACTTCCAGGATCGGTGGCAGCCGATCAGCCGCCTCTCGATCAACGCCGGACTCCGCATGGAGAAGGAAGATCTGCCGTCCTTCAACGGTTTCGCTCCCCCGATCAACTTCGGCTGGGGTGATAAGATCGTCCCGCGCGTCGGCGGCGCCTTTGATCTGACCGGTAGTGGCAAGTCGAAGCTCTTCTTCAGCTTTGGTCAGTTCACCGACCGGCTCAAGTTTGAGCTCCCGCGCGGATCGTTTGGTGGCGACTTCTACCGTGTCGACTACTTCGACATTCTCCCGGGTGCGGATGGCAAGGCTCTGCCCTACACCTACTACTCCACTCAGCGGATTCTCGGTACCAACCAGGATATTCTTGGTGGCAAGTGCCCGATTCCGGGTTCGACCGGCCTGACCCGTTGCCAGTATGACTATCGTATTGCATCGAACAGCCCGGCGGCCGACATCTACACCGGCCTTGTCGATCCGAACCTCAAGCCGTATCGTCAGACCGAGATGACCTTCGGGTTCGAGCGTGAGCTCTTCTCGAACTACCTGCTGAGTGTTCGTTACACCCACAAGTACCTCAATGACGCGATTGAGGATGCGGGCTTCCCGACGGCCGAGGGCAGCGAGGCCTATATCATCGGCAACCCTGGCAAGGGGCTCCATGCCAAGACTGCCCAGCAGTTTGGCTATGCCAAGGTCGCAACTCCGGAGCGTCGTTATGACGCGGTCGAGTTCAAGTTCGATCGCCGTTTCTCGAAGAACTACTTCTACCAGGTGAACTACACCTACAGCCGGCTGTATGGCAACTACTCCGGTCTGGCCAGCTCGGACGAGAACGGTCGTACCTCGCCGGGTGTCAATCGCTTCTTCGATCTGCCGCACCTCGGTTTCACTGCCGCTGGTACGCCGGATAACGGGCGGCTCGCGACCGATCGTCCGCACGTCCTGAACGCTTATGGTTCCTACAACTTCGACTGGTTTGGCAAGGCGAAGGGCAACGAGACCCAGTTCTCCTTCTTCACCACCGCCCAGTCTGGAACTCCGCTGACGAGCTTCTACTCGTTCTACGCGGCAGCGATTCTGTACGGACGCGGCAACCTCGGTCGGACGGATGGTTTCACCCAGACCGACTTCGCGGTTCAGCATAAGTTCCGCTTTGGTGCGAGCGAGCAGTACGGACTCACCTTCGAGTTCAACGCGCTCAATATCTTCAATGAGTCGAACATTCTGGACAACCAGACGAGCTACAATGCGATCAACCCGAGCATTGCGACGCTCAAGTTGAACGTTCCGGATGAGCCGGCCGCAATCAACTACGTCCTGAACAAGGGTATCATCAACGAGTTCAACGCCTTCCTGAACGATGCGACGGCCCCGCAGCGCAAGCAGACGGCCCTCGGACTGCCGACCAGTTTCCAGACTGGCCGCGCGATTCGTCTTGGCGTTCGTTTCACCTTCTAATCGATCAGATTAGAATCGAAAAAAAGCCCACTCCGGGAGACCGGGGTGGGCTTTTTTTACGAGGCTTCCGACCTTTGGCGGGCAGACTAAAATGTCACAGAGGGTTCAGGGATGCCAGAATGAATGCTGCCAGAGTAAATGCTGAAGACACGCCGCACAAGATTTGTTTGGCCAGGCTTCTGTTATCCGTGAATATGCGGCGTTGCTGCAGAATTCATTCCGGTACCCCTCAACCAGGTGTAGCGTTTTAGCTTCCACGCACTAACCCGGAAGCACCCGTTATAAGACCAGGCAGAGAGTGGCTAGGGTCTCTTCAGATTGGGCTCGCCGAGCTGCTGATCGATCCGGCTGGTATCGAACCGCTTAAATTGCGAGAACTCAAACCAGGCATCCCAGTTGAGCCCGTCAAAGAGCGACTCATCCCCCGCACTGTTGAGCCGGATCAGGCTTGGCGCCCAGACGCCAGGTGCAAGCGGCTGGAGTTGATAGACAAAGTTGATCGCCGCCGTCTCGCTCTGACGCTGTTGTCCCTCGATTCTGACCAGCGCCTTGTCGAGCAGGTCGATCCACATCGTGCCACTTATTCGATGGATCCACTGCTGATCCCGCGGGAGTGTGACGCCGGTCTTGGGGCTGATATTGAGGACAATCGTCTGCCGTCCGTCGAGGAGGGTGAGGCGTGGGTTTGAGAACTCGCAGGCGTCAAAGAAGATCTCCGGATCGATCGTGAGCGAGCGTCGTTGTCTCTTCTCGCCGCGTCGCTGCGAGAGACCATCGAGGCTGGCTCCCCAGTATCCGATCCGGCTCGACCTGGTCTTTTCGGTGATGGCGGCCTCTCCACTGGCGTTCCGGACAAGCTGATCGGTGGCGGCCCGTCGGTTGAGTTCGATCATCTGGCTCGCGAGGCGCGAGCCATTCTCGGAGAACTTGATCAGGGCGTGGCGGCCGTTGACCGGATAAGCCTCATAGTCGTGAAACTCTTCCTGACGGATCTTTCCCCGGGCATTGAGCGTCCGGCGCACCTTGCGCAATGAGTAGGTGTAGTCGCCGATCTGGTCGTACATCCGTTCACCACTCGCGCGGACCTCGCCGAGCAGTTCCGAAACCGGGAGGCTTGACGGCTCAATCGCCCGGAGGGCGTGGAGAGTCAGCTCACCAACCCGGTCAGCGACGGCAAGAGAGCTGGCGATCACCTCTTCCGGCTTCTCTGCCGCCTCGTCCCTGCCTCCACCGGTGATGATGAAGCTGGAGACTGCCTCCCGCCTCTCCTCGCCCTGGGTTACGGTGGCCCGCAGCCGATAGTTCGCGGGCACGAGTCCCTCGGTTCCGATCCCGGCGGTAAAGAGTATCCGCCCGGAGAGGTCAGGATCAGGCAGGACCGGGGTGGTAGTCGCGACCAGCTCCTCCTCGCGCAGCAGTTCGATCTTCAACGCTGGCTGGCCTTTCTCAGCCCTGAAGATCGGCAGCGAGAACGAGATCTCTTTCCGCTCGTTCCGGGAGAACCGGTTGGATGCTGCCGGGACAATGCGGCGATCTCCGAAGAGCAGTGGATGGTCGGCATCGCTCTCCGCCGTTGAGCCAGCCTCATCGACCTGACTGACAAGTAGCAGGTCACCGGTCTGCAGCTGCCCGGGGGGTTGCTTTTCGAGATGGAGCAGCTGCCTTGACGCGCTGAATCGGCCTGCCTGCTGGTCCTGAACGGCGATTTCGAAGCTATACCTGCCTTCCGGCAGCCAGAAATGGCGGCTCAGATTGAAGCTCGAGCGACGCGCCTCGTCGATCACCGGGCTCGAGATCGCCAGTTCATGCGGTTCGCTGAACTGCTCAACGATCTCACCCGTCTCATCACGGATGAGGCCAAGAACAGCGAAGGAGACCGGGAATGTCCGCGCCGCTTTCTCCTCTTCGTGAATCAGCGCGGCGAGCGGAATGGACGCGCTGACTGCGATGTGGCGGCGCCCGTCCCGGCTCTCGAACCGGTAGGCCCCACCCTCAAGCGGAAAATCGTGCGGGGCGAGGCCACCATTGAGGGCGGCCAGCAGGGGGGTCTCGTAGCTCAGCTCGGGACGATCCCGCTTCGAGGGGGGCAGGGCAAAGTATCCACCCCGGGTTCTGACGATGGCCCCATTTCGCTTCACGCGGACTGTGATGGCTCGAAAGCGGCCGTCAGCCTCCTGCCGCGAGGGGAGGTAGGAGAGAGCGTAGTAGTTGCCCATCTCGGCGCCAATCCGTTTCAGTGCACCATTCAGGTCGTTGCTATCCCTGATCAGGAATCCTCCGGTTCCCTCGGTCAGCTCGGCGAGGGGGCCCTGTCGGCTCAACTCCCGGCGTCGATCGATATACTCGAAGGTGTTGAAGTTGGTCGAGGCACGATCGCCAACCCGGTAAGCATTGAAGGAGTTGGCATTG
>JBEGMZ010000464.1:0-16397 GCA_041182745.1 Acidobacteriota bacterium | reverse complement strand
TCGACTCGCCCGACTCGCCCGACTCGCCCGACTCGCCCGACTCGCCCGATTCGCCCGACTCGCCCGACTCGCCCGACTCGTTTGGTTGAGACAGGCACTCTCAAGCTGCCAAAGGTCGTCGAGATGATGTGGGCGAGAAAAAAATAAGGAGAGACCGAAAAGATCTCTCCCCCTCAAGGCTAGCTTTGCTGGGATGAAAACTTGGAAGACAATGGCCCGGGAACGAATCCCGAAACCAACTATTAGCAGTGCAAGCCAAGTGCCACGGATTCACCCAGACCTCAATCCTTAGCTAAATGTCAGTCAGTCTTCGGTTTAGTGCTTTCCATTCGAAGGCTCCCCGCTGCTGTTCGCTCTACCTGCATCCATTATTTTGTATACCGGCTTCAATTTTTCGGAAAAACGTGCCCGTCGCATCATTTGCCGGGCTGTGAGTCGATCGATTACCATACGTTCTGTAAAAACGAACTGACAGAGAGTTGAGGAGATCCCTATGAGCGGAGATGAGGCGAATCAAGGTGGCGAGACTCGGGGTGAGCTGGCGATCAGAGTCTCGATGCTCCCGCGTGACACCAACCCGGGAGGCACGATCTTCGGCGGTGTGATTCTCAGCCATCTCGATCTGGCGGGTGCGATTGAGGCGCGAAAACACGCCGATAAGAGCTTTGTTACGGTCGCCATGACCGGGGTTGAGTTCATCTCACCGGTGTTTGTCGGAGATGTGATCAGCTTTTACACCAGAACCGTCCGGCTTGGTCGCACTTCAGTGACCGTAAGCGTCGTCGTTGAAGCGCGTCGTTACCACAATTCGAACGAGAATGTACGGGTCATGGAGGCAGAGGCAGTCTATGTTGCCGTCGATAACCATCGGCGCCCAATCCCGGTACAGGAGAGCTGAGCCGGCGACCCGATATTATCGAGCCAATGAAGGTACTCTATTCTGACCGCTACGCGATTCCACTCGAACCAACCCATCCTTTTCCGATGTCGAAGTACCGGCTGACACGGGATCGGCTTCTGGCCGAGGGGACGATCACCCACTGGCATCTGACCGAGCCTCCACTCGCGACGGATGCTGACATCCTGCTTGTCCACGAGCCGACATACTGGCTCCGCTGCGCTCGCGGTGAACTTACCCGCGCCGAAGTTCGTCGGATTGGGTTTCCCTGGTCGGAGGGGCTTGTTCGCCGATCCCGTGCTTCTGTTCAGGGGACGATCCTCGCTGCCCGAAGTGCCCTCCAGCAGGGCATCGCCTCGAACCTTGCCGGCGGCACCCACCATGCCTATCCTGACCACGGCGAAGGATACTGCGTGCTCAACGATATTGCCATCGCCATTCGGGTGCTCCAGCGTGACGGACTCGTCCGACGCTGCGCTGTCATCGATTGTGACGTCCACCAGGGGAATGGTACGGCCGCCATCTTTCGTGGCGATCCAACCGTCTTTACCTTTTCAATGCACGGTGGGAACAACTTTCCGGCCCGCAAGGAGCAGGGGTCACTCGACCTTCATCTCCCCGATGGGCTTGGTGATGATGAGTATCTGACCCTCCTCGCCGATCATCTTCCACTCATTCTCGATCAATTTCGACCCGACCTTGTCTTCTACCAGGCTGGTGTCGACCCCTACGAGCAGGATCGGCTCGGTAAACTCAGATTGTCGATCGAGGGTCTGCGTCGGCGGGACATTCTTGTCCTCAGGCACTGTCGGATGCGTCGAGTCCCGGTCGTGACCACAATGGGTGGTGGCTATGCCCGCTTCATCCAGGATACGGTCGAAGCCCATTGCAACACGGTCCGCGTCGCCCTGAGCCTCGCCTGAACCTGATTTGTAAAAATATTTTGTACGCTGAGTTGAATACGCTTGACAGGCCCCGGGTCGACACATAGTATCTATTTCTTTGCGGATGGACATGTCTGCAATCTGTGCGACACTAGCGGGTAGAAAGTGTGAAGGTGTCGCCGGAACCGGTTGGATAGCCTGGGTGTGGTTCCCTCGGTAATCACCGTGGAGCTGAGCACCGTAGAGATGTGATGGCTATCGGCTTATGTTGTTTGTGCTTGTTGCTTCTAAGCTTCCTGCAGGTCACAATTGTGCATTGTCACGGTTATGAACTGAATGCAGTCTCACAACAGAGATGCGCGAAGCTTAAAGCAGTAGTCGGGCAGGCCGGTTTTGTAGGTAAATATTGTGGCGTAGCGGCTCTCGTACGGTCTCCATTTGCCGTACCTGCGTTCTCTGACTCGGCTTTCGCTCTGTTCTGCACTCTTTAGTGCTGGGAGATGGTGGAACCGGCTGGAGAAGGGGATCCCTCCGAACTGTTGTCAACGGTGGTAGCCTTTCAGTGCAATCACATCGTTGCAGCGTCATCTGAATTGACGCCACAGAAAAACCTGGTGCCCCGGGCACCTCATTCACACGTTTCTCGCTCAATCCCGGTAAAATAGTCTTGTTTTGAAGATCGGGTCAGGGGGATCGCCCCCGGATCGGGAATACTTCTCCCCTGGTCTGCTGGTGGAGGATATCTTCCGTTCGACTGCCTACGGCGAGCTATCTTATTCGATGGCACGAAGCCGTGCCTTCGATCGGAGTATCAGGTGAGCTATTACTATGCCAACTATTAACCAACTGGTTCGAAAAGGACGAAAACAGGTCAAGTACAAGACCTCAAGCCCGGCTCTTCAGTCCTGTCCGCAGCGCCGTGGAGTCTGTGTGCAGGTCAAGACGCAGACACCGAAGAAGCCCAATTCGGCGCTTCGTAAGATCGCCAGAGTGCGGTTGACGAACGGGATCGAGGTCACGTCGTACATTCCGGGTATCGGCCACAATCTGCAGGAGCACTCGATCGTGCTCGTTCGCGGTGGGCGCGTTAAGGATCTGCCCGGAGTTCGTTACCATATCGTCCGTGGAACCCTTGATTCGGTCGGGGTCGCCAACCGCAAGCAGGGCCGTTCCAAGTATGGCGCGAAGCGTCCCAAAGAGGGTGCTGCAGCCGCTGCCACCGCCAAGGGTGGCGCCAAGGGTGGTAAGAAGAAGTAGTTTCGCGAAGAGCGGGAGTTTAAGTTATGCCGAGAAGAAGAGAAGTACCGAAACGCGAAGTCCTGCCGGATCCGGTCTATAACAGCACACTGGTCGCCAAGTTCGTCAGCGCGATGATGTGGGACGGCAAGCGTGCGGTTGCCGAAGGCATCCTCTACAAGTCGCTGGCCAAGATCAGCGAGAAGTCGGGCGAGGACGCGCTTAAGGTGTTCAAGCGGGCGATAGACAATCTGCAGCCCAAGGTCGAGGTCAAGTCGAAGCGGGTTGGCGGCGCCAACTACCAGGTTCCGGTCGAGGTCAACTCCTCACGCCGTACCGCGCTGGCGATGCGCTGGCTGGTTGGCTATGCCCGGACACGCGGCGAAAAGACCATGGTTGACCGGCTCGCAGCGGAGATTCTTGATGCCGCCGCCGGCAAGGGTAACGCGATGAAGAAGCGTGAGGATGTACACCGAATGGCGGAGGCCAACAAGGCCTTTGCTCATTACCGCTGGTAGATAAAGTTATGGCAAGACAGGCACCTCTCAACAGATTTCGCAATATCGGCATCATGGCCCACATCGATGCTGGTAAGACCACGACCTCGGAGCGCATCCTCTTCTACACCGGAGTCTCCTACAAGATCGGTGAAGTGCACGAAGGCACGGCGACGATGGACTGGATGGAGCAGGAGCAGGAGCGTGGTATTACCATCACCTCCGCTGCTACCACCTGCTTCTGGAAACGGAATGGTGACGAGTACCGCATCAATATCATTGACACCCCGGGACACGTCGACTTCACGATCGAAGTTGAGCGCAGCCTCCGTGTGCTCGATGGTGCGGTAGCGGTCTTTGACGCGGTGGCTGGTGTACAGCCCCAGTCCGAGACGGTCTGGCGACAGGCCGATAAGTACAACGTGCCACGCATTGCCTTCATCAATAAGATGGATCGCCCCGGCGCTGACTTTGATCATGCGGTCGACACCATTCGAACGAGGCTCCAGGCTAACCCGGTTCCGATCCAGATGCCGATTGGTGCTGAGGATCAGTTCAAAGGCGTGATCGACCTGATCACCATGAAGTCCCTTCTTTGGAAGGACGAGACCAAAGGGGCCGAGTATGTGGTCGAAGAGATCGCTGACGCCCTGAAGGACCGGGCAAACGAAGCGCGCGAGAGGATGATCGAGGCGATTGCTAACGCCGACGATGACATCGCCACCAAGTATCTCGAGGGGGAAGAGGTCTCCGAAAAGGAGATCCGCGACGCTATTCGTCGTAACTGCATCGCGATCAAGCTGGTGCCAGTCGTCTGCGGGACCGCCTTCAAGAACAAAGGCGTCCAGACACTGCTTGACGCGGTCATCGACTATCTCCCTTCACCACTCGATATTCCTGCAGTCCAGGGTACTGACCGGAACGGTGAGACGGTCGAGCGACCGGCCGACGACAAGACTCCGTTCTCGGCGCTTGTCTTCAAGATCATGGCTGACAAACACGTCGGTCAGCTCTCTTTCACCCGCATCTACTCCGGAACACTAAAGTCCGGTTCCTACGTCTACAACTCAACAAAAGATAACAAAGAGCGCGTCGGGCGCATCATGAAGATGCACGCCAACAAGCGCGAGGATCTTGACGAGGCTTACGCCGGAGAGATCGTCGCAATTGCCGGCCTCAAGAACGTCACGACCGGCGACACCATCTGTGACGAGGGCAATCTGGTGATCCTGGAGGCGATGGAGTTTCCAACTCCCGTCATCTCGCTGGCCATTGAGCCGAAGACCCGCCAGGATCAGGAGAAGCTGGGCATTGGGCTCGGCAAGCTGGCCCAGGAAGATCCCTCATTCCGCGTCTCGACCGATCAGGAGACCAATCAGACCATCATCTCGGGAATGGGCGAACTTCATCTCGAGATCATTGTTGATCGGCTCAAGCGTGAGTATAACGTTGAGGCCAATGTCGGCAAGCCACAGGTTGCCTATCGTGAGACGATCCGCCGGCCGGCCAAGGGTGAAGAGAAGTATGCCCGCCAGACAGGCGGACGCGGCCAGTACGGCCACGTGGTCATTGAGATCGAGCCGAATGAGCCCGGAGCTGGTTTTGAGTTCAACAACAAGATCGTTGGTGGAGTCATCCCGCGTGAATACATTCCGGCGGTCGAAAAGGGCATTGTTCAGGCTATGGAGGGCGGAGTCCTCGCCGGATACGAGATGGTTGATGTTCGTGTCAACCTCATCTTTGGAAGCTATCACGAGGTCGACTCCTCTGAAATGGCATTCAAGATCGCGGGCTCAATCGCCTTCAAAACTGCGGCCAAGGCCGCCAGCCCGGCACTGCTCGAACCTGTGATGAAGGTAGAAGTGGTGACACCGGAGGAGTACATGGGATCGGTTACGGGTGATCTCAGCTCGCGGCGTGGACGAATCGAGGGTATGACCTCGCGTACCGGCACCCAGATCATTACCGCGATGGTTCCACTTGCCGAGATGTTCGGCTATGAGACCGATCTTCGCTCCATGACTCAGGGGCGTGCGGCCTCAACCATGCATTTTGCCCGATATGAGGAGGCTCCGAAGAGCATAAGCGAAGAGGTGATCGCCAAGGTTCAAGGAGCGAACAAGTAATCCGTTGGAAAATGGACCTTCTTTTGGAGAAATCGAGGAGAACAAGTAATTATGGCAAAAGAGAAATTTGATCGTAGTAAGCCTCACGTCAACGTTGGCACGATCGGCCACGTCGATCATGGGAAGACAACTCTGACGGCAGCGATCACCAAGGTTCTGGCAAAGCACAATCCGAAGATCGCCTTCCGCAGCTTCGATTCGATCGACAACGCTCCAGAGGAGAAGGCACGAGGGATCACAATTGCCACCGCTCACGTTGAGTATGAGACTCCGAATCGACATTACGCCCACGTCGACTGCCCGGGACACGCTGACTATGTCAAGAACATGATCACCGGGGCCGCGCAGATGGACGGCGCGATCCTCGTTGTCGCAGCCACTGATGGCCCGATGCCGCAGACCCGTGAGCACATTCTGCTTGCCCGTCAGGTCGGTGTGCCGGCGATGGTCGTCTTCATGAACAAGTGCGACGCGGTCGACGACCCTGAGCTCCTTGACCTGGTTGAGCTCGAAGTTCGTGAGCTGCTCTCCAAGTACGAGTTCCCCGGCGATGACATTCCAATCATTCGCGGTTCGGCACTCAACGCGCTCAACGGTGACCCCGCCTGGGAAGGAAAGATCGATGAGCTGATGGCCTCGGTCGATGCCTACATCCCAACCCCGGAGCGACAGGTCGACAAGCCCTTCCTGATGCCGGTCGAGGATATCTTCTCCATCTCCGGCCGTGGAACCGTCGCGACCGGCCGTATCGAGCGCGGATTGGTCAAGGTCGGTGAAGAGGTCGAGGTCGTCGGTATTCGTGACACCGTCAAGACGACGGTCACCGGCGTCGAGATGTTCAAGAAGCTTCTCGATCAGGGGCAGGCTGGCGACAACGTCGGGCTCCTTCTCCGTGGTGTCAAGCGAGAGGATATTGAGCGCGGGCAGGTTCTCGCCAAGCCCGGTTCGATCACCCCTCACACCAAGTTCAAGGCGGAGGCCTACGTTCTGACGAAGGAGGAGGGTGGACGTCACACCCCGTTCTTCAGTGGCTATCGTCCCCAGTTCTACTTCCGGACGACCGACGTGACTGGCGTGGCAACGCTGCCGGAAGGCGTAGAGATGGTTATGCCTGGTGACAACATCGCGATGGAGATCGAGCTGATCACCCCGATCGCGATGGAGAAAGGACTCCGGTTCGCTATCCGTGAAGGTGGCCGAACTGTTGGAGCCGGCACGATCTCTGAGATCATCGCCTAGCAAGGTGTGGAGCCACTTCGGTGCCTCCACCAGCAAAACGGACACGAGAGCTGGCGGCCGGGTTGAAACAAGGCTGGTCGCCAGCTAAGTAAGCAGGGTTCTATGAGCGATAAAATAAGAATACGGTTGAAGGCGTACGACTATCGCGTTCTCGACCAGTCGACGGCTGAGATAGTTGAGACTGCCAAAAGAACCGGAGCGAGGGTTGCAGGTCCGATCCCGCTGCCCACCGTCAAGAGCAAGTGGACTGTGCTCAAGTCGCCACACGTTGATAAGAAGTCGCGCGAACAGTTCGAGATTCGCACCCACAAGCGGCTCATGGACATTCTGGATCCGACACCACAGACGATGGAGGTTCTCGTCAAGCTCGATCTGCCAGCCGGGGTCGACGCTGAAATCAAGGTGTTTGGTCGGGATCGGAGATAAGTCTGGCGCGGTCGGATCGGGTGATTTCGGATCGGGTGATTTGTTGCTGTCTCACCGACCCAACGATGTCATACCGCACTCGTCAGACCGCCCGATGGGATCGTTTACGTTGTCTGAGACAGGAGCGATTGCCGGTGCCGCTGGTGCCGGCGACTGTGCCCGGACAGCTACCGGAGTGGTAAACAAATGGTCAACGGAATTATCGGAAAAAAACTGGGAATGACACAGATCTTTGCGGCTGATGGTACTGTTACACCCGTCACCGTGATCAAGGCTGGTCCCTGTGTTGTTGTTCAATGCAAGACGGCTCAAACTGATGGCTACGAGGCAGTGCAGGTAGGTCTGGTGGAGGAGACGTCTCCTCGCCACGTCAATAAGCCGATGAAAGGGCATTTTGCCAAAGCTGGCCTGCCGCCGACCCGCATCCTTCGCGAGTTCCGTCTCGATGGCGGTGTCGGGTCGATCTCGATCGGAGACAAGCTGCTGGTCGATCAGTTCGCCGAGAACGACATTGTCGACATTGTCGGAACAAGCAAGGGGCGTGGCTTTGCGGGATTTGTCAAGCGCCACGGATTCGGCGGAGGTCGTGCCACCCACGGCTCGATGTTCCATCGTGCCCCCGGCTCCATCGGAGCTTCAGCTTACCCTTCCCGGGTTATCAAGGGAACCCGCATGGCCGGCCATATGGGGGTCGAACGAAAGACGATCAAGAATCTCAAGGTGGTGAGAGTCAATGCCGACGAGAATCTTCTGCTGATCAAAGGTGCTGTCCCCGGCCCGACGGGTGCGATCGTCGTGATCAGGAAGAAGGATGTCGATTAATGTCCGGGCAGTTCGGCGATCGCCGGACTCACCCGCCCAAATCTGAGAGGGCAGAGATGCCAACAGTAGATGTCAAGAATTTGAACAATGAGTCGGTCGGTCAGCTCGACCTGAGTGATGAGCTCTTCGGCGCTGAGCCGAACGAGGCACTGATCTACGATGCGATCAGGAACTACCTCGCCAATCAACGCCAGGGTACGGTCATGACCAAGACCCGCGGTAATGTCTCCGGTAGCGGCAGGAAGCTCTGGAAACAGAAGGGAACCGGCCGGGCTCGAATTGCGAGTCTGCGCTCGCCGCTCTGGAAGGGCGGTGGTAACGTGCACGGACCGCAGCCACGTGACTGGTCATCGGTATTGCCCCGCAAAATGAAGCGGAAAGCGTTGCTCTCGGCCCTCACGGCCAGGCTTCGTGAAGGGAATCTGATCGTGGTCGATGAGTTCAATATCGATACTCCCAAGACCAAGGCCTTTGCCGGCATTGCCAGAACCATGGGCTGGGAGACCAAGACCCTGATTGTCGAGGCTTCGCCACATCAGAACCTTGTCCTCTCATCGCGCAATTTGCCTGGGATCAAGGTCTCCGCTGGTCTCAACGTGAATATTTATGATGTTCTTCACCACGAGAAGATCGTCTTCACTCGCGAAGCGATCAATCTTCTCCAGGAGAGGCTGAGCAACTGATCACCCTTTGCGGTCGAGCAATGGCAGGTATGCCTCCAGAATCGAGGCAGTTGAGGAGTGTGGAATGAAGACGATCTGGGACGTAATCAAAGCGCCGGTAATCACAGAGAAGGCGCTTGAGATGAAAGAGTCGAGTACCGAGACGGTTCGTGACAGCAAGAACCGGAAGGATATCAAACGGGATCGGCAGGTTCTTGCCTTCCGGGTAGCTCCGGATGCCGGGAAACATGCCATCAAGAACGCGGTTGAGACCATCTTCAAGGTCAAGGTTGACCAGGTACGGGTCGCCAACTACCACGGCAAGGAGGTTCGACGGGGTCGCAACACCGGTTACAAGCCGGATTGGAAGAAGGCCTATGTCACCTTGAAGCCTGGACACGTTGTTGATTACGCGGACTCCATTTGATAAGCCGCAGGGAAGGGAAAGTCGATGGGAATCAAAAAATTAACACCAACCAGTCCGGCGCGGCGGTATCAGACCTATCTGACCAACGACGACCTGACAACGGATCAGCCGTACAAGCCGCTGCTTGAGCCTAAGAAGAGGACGAGCGGGCGCAACAATCTTGGAAAGATGACGGTTCGCCACCGTGGTGGTGGCCACAAGCGGCATTATCGGATCGTCGACTTCAAACGCGATAAGTTCGGCATTCCTGGCAAGGTTGCCACCATCGAGTATGATCCGAACAGGTCAGCCCGCATCGCTCTGGTCAACTATGCGGACGGAGAGAAGCGCTACATCATTGCTCCGGCTGGAATTCAGGTCGGGCAGGCAATCCTCTCCGGCCCTGATGCGGACATCCTGACCGGGAACGCACTTCCTATCAGGAACATCCCCCTTGGGACTCAGATCCACAACATTGAGCTTAAACCGGGGAAGGGCGGACAGATGGCACGCAGTGCCGGCAGCTTCGCCCAGCTCGTGGCCAAGGATGGTGATCGCGCACAGCTTCGCCTCCCCTCCGGCGAGATCCGCATCGTCTCCGTGCTCTGCATGGCGACGGTCGGGCAGGTCGGCAACGCCGAACACGAGAATGTGTCGATGGGGAAGGCCGGACGTTCAAGATGGAAGGGCGTGCGTCCCACCGTTCGCGGTGTGGCCATGAACCCGGTCGATCACCCGCACGGTGGAGGCGAGGGCAAAACCTCCGGTGGTCGCCACCCGGTCACACCCTGGGGACAGCCGACGCGCGGCTACAAGACCCGCAATAACAAACGTACCGATCAGTACATTGTCAAACGGAGAACGAAGTAGCATCTCCGCTCCTGGAGTCGGGAAAACTTTATGGCACGTTCAGTTAAAAAAGGCCCATTTGTCGATGCGCACCTGATGAAGGTGATCGAAAGGATGAACGAGGCGAACGAAAAGAAGGTCCACAAGACCTGGTCTCGTCGCTCAACAATCACTCCGGAGATGGTTAACCATACCCTCGCTGTCCACAACGGAAAGAAGTTTATTCCCGTCTACGTGACCGAGAACATGGTCGGCCACAAGCTGGGTGAGTTCGCTCCCACCCGCACCTTCAAGGGACACGCCGACAAGTCGGAGAAGTCTTCGGGCAGGAAGTAGTTACACAGGCCGCGGGAGTGCGAACAACTATCGCGCACTCGTGCCCGCAAAAGGTTGAACTATGGAAGCAATCGCGAAAGCCACCAACGTCAAGATATCCTCGCAGAAGGCGAGGCTGGTCATGGATCTCATCCGCGGCCGGAACTACAGCGAAGCGCGTGAAATCCTGCGCTTTACCAGGAAGCGTGCTGCCGGGCTGATCTTCAAGGTTCTGGAGTCGGCGCGGGCAAATGCCGAGCAGCTCGCCCAGCGGGATAATGTCCTGGTCGATGTCGACCTTCTCTGGGTCAAGGAGTGCTACGCTGATACCGGTACCACAAAAAATCGTCGCCGCGTACGTCCCGCTCCCATGGGCAGGGCCTACCGTGAGCGTCGCCACTACAGCCACCTGACGGTTGTTGTTTCGAGCGACAGCAAACAGGCCGCAAAACCTGAGTAGGCCGGAGACTGAGCAAGGCAGACACCCGGCAGCAGATCAAGACGTCCTTAACGGAGAGTAGAATGGGTCAGAAAGTACATCCATACGGTTTCAGACTTGGTTACAATCGCACCTGGCACTCACGCTGGTTTACGACCAAGAAGAGTGTCTTCGGGAAGCAGTTGATTGAAGATCTGAAGCTCAAGAAAGAACTGAAGTCGCGACTTAGCAGCGGCGGCAAGGAGACGGGGTCGGGAGGGGGTGCCTCCAACCCGACGGTCTCACAGATCGAGATCGATCGTGCTGCGGATCGCCTTCGTGTCATCATCTACACTTCTCGCCCGGGTCAGATCATCGGGCGCAAGAAGGCGGAGCTTGACAAATTGAAGGTTGAACTTGCCCGGCGGACAGGAAAGCAGATCCTGATCGACGTGCGCGAGATCATGAAGCCGGAACTCAACGCCCAGCTCCAGGCGGAGAAGATTGCCCAACAGCTAGAGAAGAGAGTCGCTTTCCGTCGGGCGATGCGGAAAGCGGTCGATGAGACGCTTCGATATGGGTCGCAGGGCGGAAACACTTCGGCACTCGGGATCAAGGTCAGAGTCTCCGGCCGCCTCAATGGTGCTGAGATTGCACGCTCCGAGTGGACGCTCCAGGGACGTCTCCCACTCCACACCCTTCGTGCTGATATCGATTATGGTTTTGCCGAGGCTCATACCACTTTTGGAGTCATCGGAATCAAGGTCTGGATCTATCGCGGAGATATAATGAACCCGCGGGAAGCGATGATGAAGCGGTAAACCTCCGGGCCGCAGGGTTGGCTCCGGGGAGCGGCTGGAAAAGGTCGTCTCACCTGGCTGGCCACACCGGATCGGCATCAGGTTATGGCGGATTAAGTTATGGCTGAATACAAAATACCAAAGAAGGTCAAGTATCGCAGACAGCAGCGCGGGCGTCGCTCAGGTGTTGCACAGCGTGGGGCGACGATCTCCTTCGGAGATTACGCACTCAAGGCGCTCGAAGCTGCCTGGATTACCGGCAAACAGATTGAGGCGGGTCGTGTTGCGATTACCCGCTTTGTCAAGCGCGGTGGGAAACTTTGGATCCGCGTCTTTCCTGACAAGCCGATAACCAAGAAGCCTGCTGAAACCCGTATGGGTAAGGGAAAGGGTGCTCCCGAGGGCTGGGTGGCGGTCATCAAGCCGGGTCGTATTCTTTTTGAGATGGAAGGTGTCGACCAGGAGACGGCACGGCGGGCGATGGAACTCGCAGCGGCCAAGTTGTCGATCAAGACCAGGTTTGTTACTCGTCAGGATCAGGAAGGAGGGGCAGTATGAAGACCAAACTCGAACCTGTCCGACAGCAGTCGAGTGAAGATCTCGTTGCAAGGGTAGCGGCGATCAAAGAGTCCCTCTTCCGGCTCAACTTCAAGAAGGCGCTGGGTGACACGGAAACGGTCGGCCAGATTCGTGGCCTCAAAAAAGAGCTGGCACGTCTCAAGACCCTCCTCCGCGGACGGGCGCTTGGAATTGAGAAGTAGTTAAATTGCCGACCGGCCTAACGACCCGGGAATATGAGTACTGTTATGAGCGAAGAAAATATCGATTTTACTGAAACGGCCGCAGCGGCGACGGTTGAGCCGGTGAGTCGGGGTCACCGCACAGAGAAGATTGGGATTGTCAAGAGCGACAAGATGTTGAAGACGGTTGTAGTTCGCGTCGATCGACTCGTCAGGCACCCGGTCTATAAGCGTTACGTGAGGAAGCGATCAACTTTCATGGCGCACAACGAGATTGAAGGTGTCAGCGTCGGTGATCGGGTTCGAATTGTTGAGACGAGACCCCTGTCGGCGCGGAAGCGCTGGAGGGTAGTCGAAGTTCTGCGGAAGGCCTCAAAGTAGCGCCACGCTGGTCAGCTTGCCGGCAGTTAAATGCCAACAAGGCGATCACCGGCCCGCCCTCAGGGTGGTTGGTGCTACGCGCCAGGGAGATTAGTTATGGTTCAAATGCGTTCGATTCTGGAAGTTGCCGATAACTCCGGCGCGAAGAAGATTGCGATGATTCTTCCGCTTGGCGGCAACATCGGTTCGCGTGCCAGCGTCGGTGATGTGATAACCGCATCGGTCAAAGAGGCCAATCCCGATGGCACGGTCAAGAAGAAACAGGTTGTCAAGGCGGTGATTGTTCGGACTCGCAAGGAGGTGCGTCGCAAGGACGGCACCTATATCCGCTTCGACCAGAACGCCGCAGTATTGATTAAGAATGATGGCGATCCGATCGGAACCCGTGTCTTCGGACCAGTGGCCCGTGAACTGCGTGAGCGGGGCTTCATGAAGATTGTCAGTCTCGCTCCTGAGGTTATCTAGCCGACGGACTGAACGGTGATTGAGGCAAATATGGCGACAAGAATGAAAATCAGGAAGAACGATCAGGTCGTGGTCATTGCCGGCCGTGACAAGGGGAAGCGTGGACGGGTGATCGAGGTCCTGACCGGCAAGAATAAGGTGCTGGTCGAGGGGGTCAACATGCTCAAACACCACGAGCGACCCAATCGTCAAAAGGGCATCGCAGGGGGAATCGCTGAGCGTGAATCACCGATCGATATCTCCAATGTGATGGTCATTCAGGGTGGAGAACCAACTCGCGTCGGCTACCAGATCCTGGCGGATGGACGCAAGGTACGGGTATCTAAGAAGACCGGTGAGGTCATTGAATAAAATAGTCGCGGTCAACGCCATCTTCATAATCTGCCTCGTTTGATGAGCGATCGTGAACCAAAAGATGGCCGGAACGCCGGGATGGGTGATAGAACGGGATTTGACACTATGGCTGCCAGATTACGCGATAAATATACAACTGAAGTGGCTCCGGCCCTTGGTCGTGAGTTCGGCTACAACAACCCGATGAGCATACCTCGAATCCTCAAGGTCGTCATCAACATGGGGTTGGGTGAAGCGATTGCCAATGCCAAGATTCTCGATACGGCGGTCAATGAACTCGGTACAATCACCGGTCAGAAGCCGGTTGTGACCAAGGCGAGAAAATCGATCGCGGCGTTCAAACTCCGCGAGGGGATGAATATTGGCACGATGGTAACCTTGCGCGGTGACAGGATGTATGAGTTCCTCGATCGCTTCATGAACATCGCTCTGCCGCGGGTGCGTGATTTTCGCGGGGTGTCGCCCAAGGCCTTCGATGGCCGGGGAAACTACACGATCGGTCTCCGCGACCAGCTCATCTTTCCGGAGATCGATTTTGGAAAGGTTGATAAGGCCCGCGGGATGAATGTCTGCATTGTCACCACGGCTAAAACCGACGAGGAGGCGAGGGCGCTCCTCCGCCAGATGGGGATGCCGTTCCGGACCTAGCCCGGCCAGAGCCGTGCCGGGGCTGAGACGCCGGTTGCCTCCGTAATCTGAAAACAGCCTTATATGCGAACTGTGTCAGGCTGGTAGCTCGAAAATGGAAACTCTGTATGGCAAAAATTTCTAAAATGGTTCAGGCCGCGCGACGGCCAAAGTTCAAGGTTCGAGGTTACAACCGTTGCAAGCGGTGCGGACGACCGAGAGCATATCTGCGCAAGTTTGAGGTCTGCCGTATCTGCTTCCGCCAGCTTGCACTGGATGGGCAGATTCCGGGAGTGACCAAGTCCAGCTGGTAGCAGCCTGCTGCTCATTGCTGACGACAATTCATAGTGGAGTAGAGAGACTCTTATGACCGATCCGATTTCAGACATGCTGACCAGGCTGCGCAACGCGATTGCCGCCCGTCACACGAAGGTCGATATACCAGCCTCCAGGCTGAAGACTGAGATTGCCCGCATCCTCAAGGAGGAAGGGTATATCACCAATTACATTATTAGAACCAACGAGAACAGCAATCTCCGTACTTTGCGTGTCTTTCTCCGCTACGGTCCGAAGGGTGAGAGTGTGATCTCGCACCTTCAACGGGTGTCTCTGCCCAGTCGAAGGGTCTATCTGCCCGGCAAGGAGATCCCGCGGGTCCTTGGTGGATTGGGGATCAATATCCTCAGCACCTCCCAGGGGGTGATGACGGGTAAGAAGGCCCGGCAGTCGAATATTGGTGGTGAGGTTCTCTGCGAAGTCTACTAAAAAGTGTCCGTGGTCGACCCTTCGCACTGTCCTGGCTGTCCTGAAGGCTGGTATCGATCTTCAGGTCGGGTGAGGCGGAGGAAGCAGAGGGGACTCGGATATCGTAGGTGGGAAACATATGTCACGAGTAGGTAAGAAAGTCATCGAAGTGCCAAAGGGTGTCAGTGTGAACATAACTGACGCGAAGGTTGAAGTGCGGGGGCCAAATGGGACCCTCAGCACACCGATACCAGCTGGTATCAGCTTCAGTCTTGAGGAAGGTCGGTTGCTGGCCGAGAGGGCTGGGGATGAGTATACTGCCATCCACGGTACAGCCCGGGCGCTTGTCGCCAATGCCATCAACGGCGTCTCAAGCGGCTTTACCCAGCAGATGGATGTCGTCGGGGTCGGTTACAAGGCAGATCTGAAAGGTAACAGCATCGTCTTTGCTCTTGGCTACTCGCATCTGATTGAATTTGTTCTGCCAACCGGAATCACCGCGAAGATCGAAAAGCTTCCGCGTACGATCAATCAGTACCAGACGACGGTAATTCTGAGTGGCATCGACCGCGAGTTGCTTGGCCAGACGGCCGCCAACATGAACCGATTGCGGAAGCCGGATGCTTACAAAGGCAAGGGCATCCGCTATGCTGATCGTGCCTATAAGTTCAAGCCAGGAAAGACTGGCAAGTAACAGTCTGTGCAGGGTCGCCCAAAACTCGAATATGGCCCGACGAAGGTGCCGTGAATGGGGTTCATCGTCGGGGTAATGAAAGAAGAACCAAATGGCAAAGAGATCAAGACAGGATGGTCGGCGTGCGGTTCACGTGCGCATCAGGAAGAAGGTCAGGGGAAACGCGGAGCGGCCGCGTCTGGCAGTTTTTCGTAGCATCAGCCACATCTATGTGCAGGTGATTGACGACGCCGCCGGAGTGACCCTCTGCTCTGCCTCGACGGTCGAAAAGGCAAGTGGCGTCAAGTCGGGTGGCAATGTTGAGGCTGCGAAGACGATTGGTCGGCTGATTGCAGAACGGGCCCGCGAGAAGGGCATCACCAATGTCGTCTTTGACCGTGGTGGTTACGTCTATCACGGGCGTGTCAAGTCATTGGCTGAGGCGGCACGCGAGGCAGGACTGCAGTTTTAAGCAACGTGGGAGCGTGTGCAGGTATGGACAGAATCAATCCGGATGGGCTGGATTTGAAGGACCAGGTGATTTCGATCAACCGGGTCACCAAGGTGGTCAAGGGCGGAAAAAATCTCTCCTTTGCGGCTCTGGTCGTGATTGGGGATCAACAGGGAGTCGTCGGCTTCGGCACCGGGAAGGCCAAGGAGGTTCCGCAGGCGATTCGCAAGGCGATTGAGTCGGCCAAACGTAACCTTATGCGGGTTCCTCTTCAGGGTTCGACACTGCCTCATCCGATCGTAGGCCGTTTTGGCGCCGGGCAGGTTTTGCTTAAGCCGGCCCGTGAAGGAACGGGGGTCATTGCCGGTGGAGCGGTGCGCGCGG
>JBEGMZ010000463.1:0-3392 GCA_041182745.1 Acidobacteriota bacterium | reverse complement strand
GCAAAGAGGCAGCTGGACGGAGCGCGAGCGCTGACCGTTGAGACCGGATTTGAGGCTGAAGTGATGGCGATCGACCGCCTTCTGGCTGTCGCTGCGGCTGAGCAGAAGATCCGGAGTGCGGTCGCGGCAGTCGGGCGACTGGAGAGTTTCGTGCGGGAGGTCGAGACGCTGGTCGTCAATGAGCTGCGGCCAGGGGCGGACAGTTCGCGCGCCGCAGTTGAGCTGGCAATTGCCCGCAACCACGTGATCGAAGCGCGCCAGGATGACGCGTTGGCGCGGGTGGCGCTGGCCGAGGCTGTCGGGCTGGCTGGCCAGGTGATCGAGATCGATGCCAGCGATCTGACGAGCCGGCGTCCAGCTGGTCTGCCCCCCGAGCGTCCGGTAACTGCCGCAGGCCATCCGCTGCTCGTTCGCCAATTGATGGCGATTGAGATCATAAACGCGCGACGCCAGATTCTGAACCGCTCGATCTATCCGCGTTTGAGCTGGCAGACCAATCTCTTTGGGCGTGGAAGCGGAGCGTTGATCGATGGACAGCGCCTTGCCAACCGCGGCTTCTACCCTGACACGGCCAACTGGCTGACCGGACTGACGCTCACCTTTATCCCATCAGAGATCTTCCGTAACCGGGCCAACCGGCGTGAGGAGGAGCAGAACCTGATGGCCGCCACCTCCCGCCTCGACGAAGCCCGGCAGCAATTGAAGAGTGCGGAGTCCCGCGCGAAGGCGCTCGAAGAGGCCGCCATCGCTTATGCCGAAAACGCACCGCTTCAGCTTGAGGCGGCGCGGCTGACGGAGCTTCGCGTCCGCAAACGTTACGATGCCGGGCTGGGAACGGTCGCCGAGGTCGCCGAGGCCCAGCGCCTGCTCGCGCAGGCCGAAGCGGGCCTCGCACTTGCCCACCTGACGCTCTGGCGGGCCCGCCTGGCCGAGTGCCGGGCCCGCGGAGATCTTGCTCCATTTCTCACGCTGCTCAGTAAAGGCGGTGCCAATTGAACCTGATCACCGCCGCGCTTCGCCGTCCGGTCACCGTCCTGGTCGTGATGGTCGGGATTGTTCTTGGGTCCGGCCTCGCAATCTCACGGATGTCGGTCGACATCTTTCCCAATCTCAATCTGCCGGTAATCTATGTGGCTCAGCCCTACGGTGGAATGGATCCGGCCCAGATGGAGAGCTACCTGGTCTCCTATTACGAGTATCATTTTCTCTACGTTACCGGGATTGAGCACGTCGAATCACGGTCGATCCAGAATGTTGGCCTGGTGAAGCTCTTCTTTCATCCGGGGACGGACATGAATCAGGCGCTGGCGCAAGTCGTCTCATATGTCGAGCGCTCGCGGGCATTCATGCCTCCGGGTACGGTCGCGCCGTTCGTGGTCCGTTACGACGCTGGAAGCGTTCCGGTAGGACAGCTTGTCTTTTCAAGCGAGACGCGCAACCTCGGAGAGATCCAGGATCTGGCGCTCTTCCGGGTGCGGCCATACTTCTCGACCCTGCCCGGAGTATCAGCGCCGCCGCCATTCGGCGGCAACCAGCGGACCGTGGTCGTCCGGGTCGATCCCGACAAATTGCGCCAGTACCAGCTGGCACCGGAAGAGGTGATCAAAGCCGTCGCCGCAGGCAATACAATCCTGCCGGCCGGCAATATTCGCACGGGTGACCTGAACCGACTGGCGCCAATCAACTCGGTTGTCTCAAATATTCAGGAGCTGGCCGGGCTTCCCATTCGAACCGGGAGCGGGGCGGCGGTCTATGTTCGCGACATCGGAGTAGTCGAGAACGGAACCGATATTCTGACCGGATATGGGCTCTTCAATGAGAAGCGAACCGTCTACATTCCAGTGACTAAACGGGCCGATGCCTCGACGATCGATGTTGTCAATCGGGTTCGGGCTGAGCTGCCAAAGATGCAGGCGCTGATTCCGGAGGACATCCGGGTCAGCTTCGAACTGGATCAATCGACCTACGTTCGCAACAGTGTCCGCGGCCTGCTGACGGAGGGCCTGCTCGGCGCATTGCTGACAGGGCTCGCGGTACTGATCTTTCTGCGCAATGGGCGCAGTGCGCTGATCGTCGTGATGACGATCCCGCTGGCGATCCTGACGGCGGTGATCGGTCTATGGCTGGCTGGACAGACCATCAACATTATGACGCTTGGCGGACTGGCGCTGGCAATCGGGATTCTGGTTGACGAATCGACGGTAGCGATCGAGAACATCCACGTTCACCTCGCCAATGGCGAGCCGATCCGGCGGGCGGTTCTCAGTGCGACGCGCGAGACGATCACGCCGCGCCTGTTGGCCATGCTCTCAATTCTAGTCGTCTTCGTACCATCATTCCTGATGATCGGAGTCTCACGGGCGCTCTTCGTGCCACTCTCACTGGCGGTTGGACTGGCGATGCTGGCATCCTACCTGCTCTCAAACACCCTCGTCCCGGTTCTGTCGATCAGGATGCTGGCGGGGGTGACGACCCACGAGACCGAAGGCTCGCGGATGGAGCGGGTTCGGGAGCGTTACCGGGGAATGCTCGGTTGGCTGGCCGGATCCCGGAGTCTGGTGGTGGGTGTCTATCTGGCCGCTACCATCGGCCTGATCGTTCTCTTCGGTCGTCCGCTTGGTCCGATCGGGGTCGACATCTTTCCGTCAAGTGAATCTGGTGAATCCGGGATGATCCAATTGCGACTGCGGGCGGCCACGGGGACCCGGGTCGAGCGGACCGAGGTACTGGCCCTGACCGCGCTTCGAACCATCCGCGCGGAGGCCGGACAGGACAATGTCGAGGTCACCCTCGGGTACGTTGGAACCCAGCCGGCAAGCTATCCGGTCAACACCATTCACCTCTGGACAAATGGCCCTCAGGAGGCGGTTATCAACGTCAGGCTGCGCGGCGGAACCGGGCTCAGATTATCGGATCTGAAAGAGCGGCTGCGACAGAAACTGCCGGCGCTGCTGCCCGGAGCCTCGCTCTCATTCGAGTCCGGGGATATCGTCAGCCAGGTCATGAACTATGGGTCACCAACGCCGGTCGAAGTGGCGCTGAGCGGGCCAAACCTCGCAGCGAACCGAACATTTGCCGCGAAGGTCCTGACCGAGCTGAAAAAAGTACCGGCACTGCGTGACCTGCAGTACGGCCAGCCACTCGACTATCCGACCGTCAATATCAACATCGACCGGGAACGGGCGGGACAGCTCGGCCTGAGCGTTGAACAGATCGGGCGGTCACTGGTCGCCGCGACATCCTCATCGCGCTTCACCCAGCCGGTCTACTGGCGCGATCCGGCGAGCGGCACCGCCTACCAGGTTCAGGTAGAGATTCCACCGTCTCGAATCGCATCAATCGAAGACGTCCTGACGCTACCGGTCGGCAGCAGCCCGGGCAGTGGACGGAAG
>JBEGMZ010000462.1:0-4906 GCA_041182745.1 Acidobacteriota bacterium | reverse complement strand
GAGTTGTAGTCCGGCAGTCTGCAGCGAGGAGATGGCCGCGGCGGCGCCGGGTTTGACCGGATCGGCGATCCCGATCATTCCTGCCAGCCGATCGTTGACGGCGAGCAGTACCAGGGTCTCTCCGTCTTCGCGCCGTCCATCGGCGGCAGGCAGCGACCTCGCGTCCGGAGTGACTCCAAGCGACCTCATCAACTCCGGGCTGCCGAGGGCAAGCCGGTCGGCGGCGGCCGTTCCGGTCACGCCACTTCCGGCGATCGATCGAAAATCGCTGATCGGGAGCGGCCCGATACCGAGCTCTCGTGCGCGCCGTAGGATTGCCAGGCCGAGCGGGTGCTCGCTCGAGACCTCGAGCGAAGCGGCGAGGCAGAGCAGCCGGGCGGTATCGAAGGCCGGGTCGAGTGGAACGACTACCGTCACCTCCGGATGCCCGAGGGTGAGGGTTCCGGTCTTGTCGAGGACCAGTGTATCGACCTTCTCGAGAGTCTCGAGGGCTCGCGCTTCACGGATCAGGACGCCAGCCAGGGCGCCACGACCGGTTCCGACCATGATCGACATCGGAGTGGCAAGACCGAGGGCGCAGGGACAGGCGATGATCAGAACCGCAATCCCGTTGACGAGGGCGTGGGTGAATCGCGGCTCCGGGCCCCAGACCTGCCAGCTGACGAAGGTCAGGATCGAGATCAGAATGACTGCCGGAACGAACCGCTCGGCGACCCGGTCGGCGAGCCGCTGGATGGGAGCCCGGCTGCGCTGGGCCTCGCTCACCAGCGCGACGATGCGGGCGACCAGTGTCTCCGAACCAACCCTTTCGGCCCGGATAATGAAGCTCCCGCTCAGGTTGAGGGTTCCCCCAACCACGCTCTCTCCGACTGAGCGCTCAACCGGCATCGACTCTCCGGTGATCATCGATTCGTCGATCGTGCCGCGTCCCTCGACGATCACGCCATCGACGGGAACCTTTCCACCCGGCCTGATCCGCAGCCGCAGTCCGGCGTGGATCTGCTCAAGCGGGAGGTCGGATTCAGTCCCATTCTCGGCGACGACACAGCCGGTTGGCGGTGCCAGAGCCAGCAGCTGGCCGATGGCGCTCGACGTCTGACGCCGTGCCCGCAGCTCAAGTACCTGCCCGAGCAGGACGAGCGTCGTAATCACCGCCGCCGCTTCGAAGTAGACTCCGACCTCGCCCTGGTGGCCCCGGAAAGAGGCCGGAAAGAGGCCGGGCGCGAGTGTGGCCACCAGACTGTAGAGCCAGGCGGTTCCGGTCCCGATCGCGATCAACGTGAACATGTTCGGAGTCCGGTTGACTACCGAAGCCCAGGCACGCTGGAAGAAAGGCGCTCCACCGCGGATGACCACCGGGGTCGCAAGCAGGCACTGGATCCAGATCAGCGGGCGTGATCCGATGGCGTGCTGGAGCGGCGCTCCCGGCAGCATGTCTGCCATCGCCAGCAGAAAGACCGGAATCGTCAGTGCGAGGCAGAAACGCAGGAGTCGCTGCATCGCGGCCATCTCCGGATCGACGGCGTTGATCGTGTCGAGCGACAACTCCACGGGTTCTAGTGCCATCCCGCATTTTGGACACGGGCCGGGGCCGACCTGACGCACTTCGGGATCCATCGGGCAGGTATATTCAAGATCGGATCGAATGGCCCGACTCGTTGGTGGAACCGGTGGCGGGTTGAGGATCCCCTCCGGGTTGGCGGTGAACTTCGCCTGGCAGTGGGTCGAGCAGAAGTACCAGGTCTGCCCCTGATGATCGCAGCTGCCGGCGGCAGTCGCTCGATCGATCTCCATCCGGCAGACCGGGTCGACCACCAGCACAACCGTCGCCGGGGCGATGACGGGAAGCGGGCGCTCCCGCCCGTGCAGTTGAACGATCGGCATTGCGGGTTTTCGTGGAGTCCCCGCATTCAGGTAGAAGCTCGGATCGGCCGCGAACTTGTCCCGGCAGCCCGGATGGCAGAAATAGAAGGTTCGACCATCAAACTCGAAATGGCCAGCCGCGCTCTTCGGGTCGACCTTCATTCCGCAGACCGGATCGGTCTGTTCCACCGTCATAAGCTACCTCCGACCCGTGCCGGCCTCGCCAGGGTGCCGTCAGATCTCGCCACGACGCATCTGCTCCGCGAGGTGATCACAGGCTCGCGCCGTGATCGCCATCATCGTCAGCGTCGGGTTCTGACATCCCTGGGAGACGAAACAGGCACCATCCGTCACCAGAACATTCTTCGAATCCCAGACCTGGTTCCACGGGTTGAGTACAGAACTCCTCGGATCACTCCCCATCCGGGCCGTCCCGACCTCGTGGATGCAGAATCCCGGAGGTGCCGGAGTGGCGCTGGTCGCCGTCGTCCGGAAACCGGCCGCATCGACCATCTCCTGAATTGCGATCAGCGCGTCCCGAGCCATGGCGCGCTCGTTCGCGCCGTGCGTACACTCGATCCGCAGCACCGGAATCCCCCACGCATCGACCCGGCCTGAGTCGATCGTTACCCGGTTATCCTTGCGCGGCAGCATCTCACACCACGCACCGAGAAAGAAGTTGACCTCGCGCGGATTGTCGCGCACAAATTTCTTGAACTCTGCCCCAAAGCCTGGCATCTGGCGGGCATGGGCATAGGAAAAGCCCTGCCCAACCCGGCCCTGCATCCCATAGCCGCGAATGAAGTCCGGCTTCCGATCCCTCAGGTTCTGGAACCTTGGCACATAGATTCCGTTGGCCCGGCCATCGGAGTAGTCATACTCGCTGCCACGGAGCATTGGAACTGTACCGACGGCCGAGATCGAGTACATATGATCCATCAGGTAGTGGCCAACCAGCCCCGACGAGTTGCCGAACCCGCCAGGATGCTGGCGTGAGGTCGAATTGAGCAGAAGCCGGGTCGACTCGAGGGTCGAGGCGCAGAGCACGATCGCCCGGCCGAAGACCTCCTCCTCTCTCTTCGTAACCTGATTGATGATGCGGACTCCGCGCGCCTTGCCAGTGTTCGGATCGACGATCAGCTCGCGGGCGATCGAGTTTGGACGAAGCGTCATTCGCCCCGTCTTCGCCGCCGCCGGCAGGGTCGAGCCAACGCTGCTGAAGTAGGAGTGGGTGTCGCAGCCCCGGTCACAATGGCCGCAGTAGTGGCACGCGGCCCGACCCTGATGTGGTCGTGTCAGAATGGCTGCCCGTCCGATCGTCACCCGCCGGTCGCTCCAGCGGCTCTCGACTGCCCGCTTCAACAGGTGCTCACCGCACGTCATGTTCATCGCTGGCAGAAAGTTACTGTCCGGCAACTGCGGCAGATTCTCGACCGATCCGCTGATCCCGACGAACTCCTCGACCATCTCATAGTAGGGTGCCAGCTCCTTTAAGCCGATCGGCCAGTCCTCGCCATAACCGTCGTGGCTCGCCGCCTTGAAGTCGTAGTCGGAGAGCCGATACGACTGACGCCCCCAGGTCAGGGAGCGTCCTCCAACCTGGCGTCCGCGGATCCACCAGAATGGCTTCTCCTCCGGTGTCGTGTACGGATTGTCGATGTCATCGACGAAGAGGTGCCGACTGTACTCATTGCCCGCATAGCACTTCGACTGGATCGGTTGGCGCGGGGCATAGATCGAGCCCGGGGCCACCCCACGATATCGCAGCTCGTATGGCTGGGTCATCATCCGGTAGTCACGGGCCGGATCGATCGCCCGACCTGCTTCCAGCACCAGAACCTGGAGCCCCTTCCCGGTCAGGACCTTCGCCGCCCAGCCTCCGGTCGCTCCCGATCCGACCACGATCGCATCATAGACTCTCTGCCTCGATCTCTGCATTTCAGCTTCCCCCCGGGGATTTCGGTGTTTCGAATCAGTCTGCCTCACGAGCCGGACCTCAGCCCGGCTCAGGATTCCTGAAAGGTTCAAATCAATGCCGCCAAATTTAACCCGGACAGATCGTCTGCGACAAGATCACCCGGATCAATTGATCATGGAACTGGTGGTGCGGTAGATCAGTCGCTCCTCGATCTCACGGCAGAGCTGATCGAGGGTCTCACGCCGGATGGCGGAGATGGCGAGGGCGTTCCAGGTTTCACAGAGGTGCGGCAGCTCTTCCGGGCTGACCAGGTCGGTCTTGTTGAAGACGAGGAGGCGCGGAATGCGGTCGAGTTGGAGTTCACCCAGTATCCGCCTCACCGAGTTGATCTGGTTCTCGATCTGCGGACTGGAGGCGTCGACAAGATGGATCAGCAGATCCGACTGCTCCATCTCCTCGAGCGTCGCCTTGAAGGCCGCGAGCAGATCACGGGGCAGGTCCCGGATAAAACCGACCGTGTCGTTGACGATGATCTCCTGCTCGTGTGGCAGTCGCAGCCGCCGGCTGGTCGGATCGAGGGTGGCAAACATGCGCTGCTCTGCCGTCACCTGGCTGTTGGTGAGCGAGTTGAGCAGCGTGCTCTTTCCGGCGTTGGTGTAGCCGACGATCGAGACGACCGGCATGTCTCGGCGCTGCCGTGCGGCCCGCCGTTGCTGCCGGTTTTCACGGACGTGCCCCAGTTTCTCTTCGAGCAGCGTGATCCGGTCGCGCACCCGTCGGCGATCGACCTCGAGCTTCGTCTCACCGGGACCGCGTCCGCCGATCCCACCCATCAGCCGCGACATCTCGGTTCCGCTCCCGGTCAGACGCGGCAGCATATACTTCAATTGCGCCAGCTCAACCTGGATCCGGCCCTCACTCGTCTGCGCCCGCTGCGCAAAGATGTCGAGGATCAGCTGTGACCGGTCGAGAATCTTCAGGTCGGTTGCGGCATTGATCGCCCGCACCTGCGAGGGGCTCAGCTCGCGGTCGAAGATCATAATGTCAGCCCCCAGCTGGAGCGAGCGGATGATGATCTCCTCAAGCTTCCCCTTGCCGACGAGCGTTCGCGGATCGAGCGACGGT
>JBEGMZ010000461.1:0-3618 GCA_041182745.1 Acidobacteriota bacterium | reverse complement strand
TCATCACAGATCTCTTCGAAGGGATGGAGAATCGAAAGCAGGTCTCCATCCCCGTTCCTTCTCGGTGGAGAGTCGATGAATCGTCGTCCCCCGATAACATCTGTCCCGACAGCCGGTCAGCCCTCTTCTCCCGGAAGCGGTCCGGTCTCGTCCCCTCTCGATCGTTTTCTGCTGGCACAGCGAGATACCTATCCGGTCGCTCTCGCCGAGATTCGAGCCGGCCGTAAAAGATCCCACTGGATGTGGTTCATCTTTCCGCAGCTCGCCGGGCTTGGGATGAGCGAGATGTCGAGATACTATGGGATACGGGATCGGCAGGAAGCGGTCGACTACCTTGATCACCCTGTTCTGGGCCGGCGCCTGATCGAAATCAGCACGGCGATTGTCGACCTCGAGGGCGTCACTGCGACCGATATTCTTGGCACTCCGGACGATCTGAAGCTGCAGTCCTGCAGCACCCTCTTCGCTTCAATCAGTCCAGGCAAGTCTGTGTTTGAGGCAGTCCTGCAAAGATATTTCGCGGGTCAGCCGGATCAGAAGACCCTGGACCAGCTTGCCTGATCGACTGCCGTTCTCCGCCGAGACCGGGCCAGGTCGGCCCCTCAACACTTTGCACCCATTAACACGAGCAACCGCCGTGAGAGACCGATCGATTCAATGGAGCCAGACATGACCGATACAAAGTATTTTCAACCCGGTATACGCAACAACCTGAAGTACGATCTTCCGGCTGGACTGGTGGTCTTTCTGGTCGCGGTTCCACTCTGCCTCGGAATTGCGCTTGCCTCCGGGGCCCCGCTCTTTGCGGGCCTCATCGCCGGTCTGGTTGGTGGGATCGTGATTGGAATCATCTCCGGCTCTGAGATCAGCGTCAGCGGGCCGGCAGCGGGGCTGGCGGTCATCGTTGCGACTTCGATTCAGAACCTCGGATCCTTCCGCGTCTTCCTGCTGGCGGTCGCCATCTCCGGGGTCTTTCAGATCGTTGTCGGTTTTCTGCGGGCGGGAGTCTTTGGCAACTATGTCCCCAACTCGGTGATCAAGGGAATGCTGGCCGCCATCGGGGTCGTTATCATCCTGAAACAGATTCCACATGCCCTCGGGCGTGACGCCGACTACGAAGGAGACTTCGACTTTTTCCTCACCCTCGCCGGCACAAGCAATACCCTGCTTGACATTGTCAGAGCTGTCTACAGTGCCAGCCCGGCGGCCGTACTGATCTCGATCGTATCGATCACCATCCTCATCGCCTGGGAGCAACCATTTCTGCAGCGGTATAAAGTGTTCAAGCTGGCACCGGCGCCGCTGCTGGTGGTGATCGTTGGGGTCCTGATCAACGAGCTGTGCCGGATCTGGTTTAATGGCTACTTTCTGCGGGCCGAGGATGGCCACCTTGTAACGATGCCGGTCGCAACCGGGCTCGGTGATTTTCTGGGTCAGTTTACCCTGCCGGACTGGACGGCCTGGAAGAACAGAGATGTCTGGTTCACTGCCGGTACGCTGGCGGTCGTTGGCAGCATCGAGACGCTCCTCTCGATTGAGGCCTCGGACAAGCTCGACCCCTTTCGACGAATCTCCAACACCAACCGCGAACTGAAGGCCCAGGGGGTGGGCAATCTCATCTCTGGCCTGATCGGGGGACTGCCAGTCACATCGGTCATCGTTCGAAGCTCGGCCAATGTCTACGCTGGCGCCCGGACCAGGATGTCGGCCGTCACCCACGGCATCCTCCTGCTGGTCTCAGTGATCGCCATTCCGCGTCTTCTTAACCTGATCCCGCTCGCCTGCCTTGCCGCCATCCTCCTGCTGGTTGGATACAAGCTGACCAAGGTTGAAATCTACCGCAAGATGTACCAGGCCGGCTTCGACCAGTTTCTCCCCTTCATCGTCACGGTCCTGGCGATCGTCTTTACCGACCTGTTGACCGGAATCACAATCGGACTGGTTGTCGGTTTCTTCTTCGTCATCAGAACCAACCATCATTCCTCGATCACTCTGGTCAGCCAGGATAACTACTTTATGGTCAGGTTCAACAAGGACGTCTCCTTCATCAATAAGAATGAGTTGAAAGAGAAGCTGATGAAGATCCCCTCCGACACCATTGTCATCGTTGACGGAACCAGGGCCACCTACATCGACAATGATATCTATGACGTCATTGTCGATTTTGAACAGAACGCGAAATTCAGAAACATCAAGGTGGAATTGAAGCACTTCAGTTCCAAATCTCAGAACTACCGCCGCGGAGGAGTCGATGGAAAGCTACAAAAAACTGCTGCTCGCTAACAAGGCCTTTGTTCAGGACAAGCTCGATGTACGCCCCGACTTTTTTGAGCGGATGGCGGACAACCAGACGCCGGAGTTTCTCTGGATCGGCTGTTCAGACAGCCGGGTCCCGGCTGAGGAGGTTACTGGAACCGAGCCGGGTGAGCTCTTTGTCCACCGTAATATTGCCAATCAGGTCATCCACACCGATTTCAACATGCTCAGCGTATTACAATATGCGGTTGATGTCCTGAAGGTGAAACACGTGATAGTCTGCGGACATTACGGGTGCGGTGGGGTGACCAACGCACTCTCACACAAGAATCTTGGGTTGATCAACAAGTGGCTGCGAAACATCAAGGATGTCTACCGTATCCACCAGCGGGAACTTGAAGGTATCGCGGATAGTAATCAGCGCTGGCGGCGCATGGTTGAGCTGAATGTCGAGGAGCAGGTCTGGAAGCTGGCTGAGACCTCGTTTGTCCAGCAGGCCTGGAAGAATGAGCAGCGCCCAACGCTTCACGGTTGGGTCTACGATCTGCATACCGGCTATCTGAACGACCTCTTTATGCTGACCTGGGAGACAAAGGTCAACGACATCTACAAGTTCGATTTTGACATTTAAGCGACGGGGCTTGCCACCCCGGCGTGGCAGCGTTTGGCCACGCCGGGTCTTAGCCCATACCCCGGTCTATTCAGCCTAAAAGTCGAACCGGTCGATGTTACCCTTGTTAAAGATGAAGGGAGTTCCGAGAATGACTTCGTCGTTCCGGATTTCGATGCCGGTGAGACGTCCGAAGCCGAGGCTTCCTACTTTCCGGGTCAACCGGCCGGAACGGAGATCGTGAGCGGCGTGAACGGTCAGGTAGCCAAGATTCTGGGTATCCCACAACACGACGCTCTCCAGGAATCCTCCGTGAACATAGGGCTTACAGAGGTTTGGAAGTGAGAGGCCGATGACCTTGACGTCCGAACGCCCGGCCTGCTTGACCGCCTCGGCGGCCCCTGGTACGGCTGGCGCCGAGATGCCGACGACCACCCGGACATTCGGATAGACCTTGAGGATGGTCTGGGTCTGGGCGAAGGCCCGGTCGCGGTCATCCTCACTCGGCTGGATGGTGGTCAGTTTCAGCTGTGGGTACTTCTCGGTGGCGCGGGCCCGGATATATTTGATCCACTCATTCTGATTGGCCGCGCTGAGGCTGCCGGTGATGACGGCAAACTCACCCCTCTCATTGAGGATGCGGGCGGCCTCGTCGGTAAGGGTTCTGCCGATCGCTTCCGGTGTCGCCTGATTGATGAAGAAGTCACGGGCGTCGGCGGCGGCGTCGGCATCCCAGGTGACAACATTGATCC
>JBEGMZ010000460.1:0-4166 GCA_041182745.1 Acidobacteriota bacterium | reverse complement strand
ACTGCAGGGAATAAACCTCGTCGAGCTTGGCAGGCTGACCGGCAAATCCCCCTTTGATGCCATCTCCGACCTGATCATCGCTGAAGAGGGGCGGGTCTCGATGCTGCTCTTCGAGGTCTCTGGCGAGGAGAGATCGATGGACTTCCTGGAGAGGTTGGTTCGCCACCGCCTGTCTGCCTTCTGCACGGATGCCGACGACTACGGTCACGGAGTCCCCCACCCTGCAGCCTACGGCGCCTTCGCCCGGCTCCTGCGGCTCGCTTCGGGTGGTTTGGGATTGCGATGTGAGGAGATCGTCCACCGGATGACTCTCTATCCGGCTCAGATCTTCGGCCTCCAGGATCGCGGAGTGATCCGCCCAGGAGCTTGCGCCGACCTGGTTCTGATCGAACCGGATGCGATCCGCGACCGGGCAACTTTTCATAATCCGCGCCGCCGGGCAACCGGAGTCCGCATGGTGATCATCAATGGTTCAGTTGTTTATCAGGGTGGAGAAGTATCCCCAGGGCACGGCCAGGTACTCCGGGCCGCCTGAATAGTTAACCCTGGATAGTTAATCTGACCGGATAGTTAATCTGACCGGATGGTTAATCTCACCGGATGGTTAATCTGACCGGATGGTTAATCTCACCGGATTGTTAATCTGACCGGATGGTTAATCAGAACAGTTAATTCTGAATAGCTAATATCGATATTGTCCATCGACATCTTTCCCCGGCCCCTCACCAACATACTAGTGACCGCCGTCGAGACGGCGGTAGAATCAGAACCGAGGTCAAATAAATGAAGCATCGCCTCCTGACATCGCTCGTGGTACCAGCCGCGATCATCCTTATTGCCATTGCCTTCAGTGCATCCCTCACCATGGTCAGCGTTCGAGCCGCAGCGGACGACGACGATGACGAGTCGGTGAAGATCGGCGGAGCGGTGGTTGCCCTGCCCTCCACCGAGGGGTGGATCGGTGAGTGGACCGTCGCCCCATTGAGGGGCAAGCTTATTGTCACCGCCGCGACGAAGATTGAAGGGCGACCGATGGTTGGCTCGATCATCGAGGCGCAGGCGATCCGACAGTCCGGGGGGAACTATGCCGCCACCAAGATCGAGGTCAAGCTCGCGCCCCAGAGCAGCAACCTGGCGCGCTTCACCGGAAGGATCGAGGAGCTTCCAAGTACACCCGGCCGACTCGGTCCCTGGAAGATAGGAGAGCGGACGGTGACGGTCAACGATCTGACGAAGATCGACCAGCGATCCGGTGAGGTCGCCGTTGGAGCCAGCGCCGCCATCACGGCCACGATCGGGACTGGCAACACGCTCACCGCCACCGAGATCAGCATACTCGCGCCGCAGACTCCGGCTCAGACCAGGATCACAGGCCGAGTCGAGAAGCTGCCCAATCCGGTCAAGCCCGGCGAATGGGTGGTCAGCGGGCGGACCGTAGTCGTGACTGAACAGACGACGATCGACGAAGAGAACGGCAATGCGATGATCGGGACGGTCGTCGAGGCCACCGGCAGTTTGGGGACCAACGGAAAGTTCAACGCGACGAAGATTGTCGTTCAGGCAGCAATCCAGCTCCCACCCCTTCCAGTGACCCTGCGAGGGAAGGTTGAGGCCCTGCCCGCATCGACCGACCTCACCGGCGACTGGAAGGTCTCGGGTCGAACAATCAAGGTCTCATCCCAGACTAAGATCTCCGGCAACCAGTCGGCGCTGAAGCCTGGGGCGTTGGTGGAGGTTCGTGGAACGGTCGATCCGGCCGGCACAATTGCAGCGACGGGGATCAGCATCATCGGTGCCGAGTCGTCCAGCGGGGATGTCTCATTCATCGGCGAGATCAAGAGCATCGAGCCAGTCACGACCTCAAACACCTCTCCAAGCCTGATCGGAACCTGGAAGGTGGGGGAACGAACGGTGCAGGTCGTCTCTGAGACGAAGATCGACCAGAGCAACGAGACGGCGAAAGTTGGTGCGATCGCCGAGGTCGAGGGCGCACTTCAGGCCGATGGATCGATCGTGGCGAAAGAGATCGAGATCCGGCGTGGTTCAGGCAGTGCCGTCAGCTATACCCGGTTCTATGGCACGATCGAGACCCTGCCAGGCGGAAGCACCCTTGTTGGAACGTGGGTCGTCAGCGGACGCCAGGTGACGGTCAGCTCGCGAACCCGCATTGTGCGCGAGCAGGGGGCACCGACGGTTGGAGCCTATGTTCAGGTCGAGGGCAGTCAGCGTACCGATGGCGGGGTTGATGCCACCATGATCCAGGTCGAACGGGACAAGGATGCCCCGACCGGCACAATCGGCTTCATCAATTTTTATGGCAGTGTGGCGACGCTCCCGACCGCCGTCGAGGGAAAGTTCCCCGGTGAGTGGACGATCGGGCAGAATGGCCGGAAGGTCAATGTCGACACACTGACAAAGGTCGATACGCGGCGCGGGGAGATCAAGGTCGGAGCCTTCGTCGAGGTCAAGGGGTACCTTCTCGCCGATGGTTCGGTCAAGGCCCAGTCGATCGCGGTTCGTCCATCTCCGCCGGCCGGTTCTGCCATCGGCAGTCTGAGCTATATCGAGTTCATCGCCAGGGTGACCGCGCTGCCGGAGACCGCCAACTTTATCGGGCAATGGACGTTCGACAATGGGCGCAAGGTGAACGTCGCACGGAACACGCTCATCGACCGGCAGCGAAGCCGGATCGAGGTCGGAGCGCTGGCCGAAGTGGTAGGGGCGGAGCTGCCCAATGGCGAGATCGACGCGAAGGTGATTGAGCTGGAGGCCGGCTCAAACTCGACGGCGGTCGCCTTTATGCAGTTCCAGCCGCTGGCTTCGGTCAATGCCGGCAGCTACGCGACCAGCAACTCGTCGTCGTCGATCATTGCAGCTTTTGGGTCAAACCTTGCCGGAACGACCGCAATTGCCAATACCCAGCCGCTTCCAACAACCCTTGGCGGGGTTTCTGTCCTGGTCGACAGCCGTCCGGCCGGTCTCTTCTTCGTCTCGCCGTCGCAGATCAACTATCTGGCACCGGACGGGCTCTTGCCCGGAACGGCCAAGGTGAGTGTGCAGCGTGACGGTCAGCCGATCGCCCAGGGAACGATCGAGATCACCACGACCGGCCCGAGCATCTTTACGGCCGACAATTCAGGTCAGGGTGCACCGGCCGGTCAGCTGCTCCGCATCAGGTCGAATGGACAGCTCTCATACGAGCCGCTGGCGCGCCTTGACGGCTCCAGCGGGCGCACCGTCCCAGTGACGATCGAACGGCAGTCCGGCGACCAGCTCTTCCTTGTGCTCTATGGGACGGGATTGAACGACCTCGAGGACCAGGATGGTAACTCCCAGAACGGCGTCGCCGAGCTGTTCGAGGTGACGAGCGGGTCAGGAAAGCTGAACGTTCTCTACGCCGGAAGGGCGCCTGGATTCACCGGGCTTGATCAGCTCAACCTCGCGCTGCCGGAGAGTCTGACTGGCATCGTCACCCTGACGATTCGGGTGCGCGATGGCGAGGGCAACATCCGCCGGGCGAACGAGGTCAGCGTCAACATCAAATGATGGCCCCACCTTTCCGTCGCCCAATTTTCTGTCTGAACCTGGGAGGCGGAAAGGTGACCACCTCCCTCTTTCGGGGTTATAATCGCGACCTGGCGATATATCATTTCGAGAGAGGGAGAGAAGATGAACCGGTTCAAACCGCTGCGGCACTCGCGGCAACTGAAAGTGTTGGTAATGCTCTGGTGGCTGGTGGCGGGTGTTTCAACCGCCACCGCCCAATCGAAACTGACCAGTCCGCTGGAGCAGTTTGGATTCGCGATCGGTGACGACTACCAGCTGGTCAACTACACGCAGTACGAGACCTATCTTAAGAAACTGGACCAGCAGTCGGAGCGGTTGCAGGTGGTGGGGATGGGGCGAAGCGCTGAAGGGCGGGCCATGCACCTCGCGATCATCACTTCACCGGAGAATCAGAAGCGACTGGGCCGCTACAAGGAGATTGCACGACGACTGGCGCTGGCAGAGGGGCTGGATGAAGCCCAGGCGCGAGCGCTGGCGCGCGAGGGACGGGCGGTAGTCTGGATCGATGGCGGACTTCACGCGACGGAGACGCTCGGTGCCCAGCAACTGATCGAAACGATCTGGCAGCTGGTCAGCCGTGACGACGAAGAGACCCGCCG
>JBEGMZ010000459.1:0-3980 GCA_041182745.1 Acidobacteriota bacterium | reverse complement strand
GATCATAGGAGATGAGAAAGGCCCTTCGATCGAGAAAGAGACCGCGGGTCAGACTGCGCCGTCCGACAATGGCCACGGCATTGGTTGCGTGACCGCACTCCGGGCGCGGTTCAGCGAGATGTTCAGCCCGCTCCTGGACGTGAAGAAGCGCGGATTCGGGCGTCTTGTTCGCCCACGCCGATTCGAAGCGGCGTGAGCGTTCAAGCGCATTCGCCGCCCGGGCAGCGTCCAATACCCGGCGGACGAATCTCAGATCGTCAAGATGTGATGTCGGGATGGCATCCTCATCAAAGAAGGTGATGTTGTCACTGGCGGTATCGTGGTCTCCGCCCAGAAACCGTGTTTCATCCGGAATGTAAATCCCCATCTCAGCGAGGCGAGTCCGTACCAGTGGGTTGTTGGCCATTGCCGCGAAGAGCCGCGCATTTGGTCCCCCCCGCCTTCCACCGCAGGCTCCACAGTGGTACGCCGATTCATGGGGATTATTGAGACAGGTCGAACCATGCCCAAGGATTACCACCAGCCGGGAAAAGTCGCGGATCAGCCCAACCGGTCTCAGCACGGCGGCAACCCGATCCGCCTTCTCGTTGATCGAGAAACCTGTCAGAAGCTGATCGGTCAGCTCCTCGCCACTCTCTTCAGCGCGCATGATGGTCAGCTCGGTGCTGGGGGTTGGCAGAAAACGGTCTTCGAGCCAACGGTAGAGCCGCCCGATCTGCCGTGGGGCGAGGGTTCGTCCGAGCAGGGGAAAGAGTGACAGCAGCCCGAATCCGATCGTCCCAACCCAGCCACGGAAGAGAGTACGTGAGCCGATGAAGCTGGTCTGCAGCAGGCTTGCCAGCAGCCGTCGCCGCTGCTGCCGCTTCTCCTGCATCCTTTCGTCGCTACGAACAGGAAGTTCGATCACGGCGTGTTGGGGCTTGATCACAACCGGACAGAGTGACACGCCCTCCGGATCATCAAGACCGCGATAGTTGACCGCGACACCAAAAAAGCCCGCTGCGCCAAAAGTCTCGACCCCCGGTTCCTGCTCTTCGATCGCGCGTCGGATCGACTCTTCACGCTCGTCAATACAGAAAAATATCTGCGCTTTCGGGCCGATCTCACTCTGCTCTCGATCTGGATTGATCGACTCTCGAAACGTCTTCAACGGGGCGAGAATGTCAAATTCGTGGCGTCGTTCGTAGGCGAGGTGCAGGATCCGACGTCGTTCAAAGTCATCGAACAGGTCAATTTCAGTCGTCAGTCTCTGAAATTCACTTTCACTCAGAGAGTTGATCTGCCCGGCGGAGAGGCCGAGCAGCTGAACCGCGTCATACAGGCGAACGACCCGTGCAAGGTGTTCGGCGTTCGTTGCTTGCTCCTCCTTTGCCGGCTGCCGCCATTCGATCCCGGCAGAGCCGTTCTGCCCGCTCACCTGCCGAATGTTGTCGCAGGCGATCAAGGTCAAGGTCAACCGCACGGCCAGAAAGTCGACCAGTGTTGATTGCCACGGTGCGTGCGGGGCGAGCCCCGGGTCGAGCTCAAGCTGATGAAAGAGGCCGGCCCAGCCGGGAAGCGCCAGCAACTCGGCCTCAATCACGCTCTCCCATTCCGATTCGGTGATGCCAAGCCTGGAGAGGATCGAGATCATTGCATCGATGGAGGTCAGGCGCGGCAGGCTCTGACTCCTGAACTCCGCCGTGAGTCCGCGAAGGTATTGTTCCTCAGGCAGGAGGCGGTGGATGCCATCCCGGCCATACAGGCTTCGAACTGTGTCATAGAAGCCCTCGGCGGAGCGCGGCATCGGCCAGTATGACTGGCCCTGATCGAGATAGACGGCGGCAAGCCGAATCAGGAGCGGGTGGATGATCTGGTCGAGGTCGATTCCCGTCAGCCGTTTCAGCCCCTCGGCGGGTCGGACCGGCGGGAGAGATTGAGGCTTGACTTTTTTGGCCAACCGTCGACAGCAGGCCGAGAAGAGGTTGTGGGCGAGTTGAGATTCCTCTTCGGCGCTTCCTCCGCGAATGGCTTCCGTTACGGTCGGGGCAAGATCGTCGCGCAGCCTTTCGAGAACACCCTCCTCTTCGATCTGCCATTCAATATTGTCGGGTGAGAAAGGCCGCAGTCCGGGCCAGATAAGCGCCCGGCGCAGTTCACGCCGGCTCAGCGTGCGTGGCCAGATCGGTTCGTCAGCCTCGCCGTTCAGAACTGCCTCAATATCCGCAATCCGAATTCTCCCGCGTCGCACCTCGTACTGGTAACGAGCCTCGGGCAGGAAAGGTTCAGCGCCAAACTTTCTGGCCGCTTCGATGACGGCCTCCTCGAACGGCAGATGCTGGAAGGCGTGGAGCGTGTTGTGGTGGATGAAGACTCCGATCGGTCCCTGCGTTGGGAGAAGGTGGGCGGCGTGACTGATCACCTTCTCCAGCTGCTCCCGCAAGGCGTTGGGACTCTCACTCTGGGTGTTGACGGCTCTGCTCATGTCCGTGCCGCCTCCACGCGCCGGCGTCGGCGCGTCGCGAGGTGATGGTCAGATGCCGCCGCATGGTTGTCGAGCCCCTCAAAAATTAACTCTCGATCTGTCCAACGACTGGCGATCCCTTCCAGCTTGTTGAGTACCGTGTGGTCGACCACCCACGCGTCCTCAAAGTCGATGACAACCCGCCGGATCTCCGGCTCAATCGACTTCAGCCGATTGTTGAGGCCGAGAAAATTGGTAAAGATTGCGGCATCACGAGCCCGGAGGAGAAGCGTTTCACCATCTCTTGTCTCTTCAAGAATGCTCCGAAACAGGCTCCTGAGTGGCGCTCCATCCTTAAGGTGGAGCGCGATCTTCAAGACCAGCCCAACTCCGACGCCAATCAGCAGATCGGTCATCAACGTCACGAGCAAGGTTGTGACGAAGATCAGTAACTGCTCCGGACCGATCCGGTAGGCGTGCTGAAACTCCTTCGGTGAGGCGAGTCGTGTGCCGGTGTAGATGAGCATGGCGGCCAGCGCCGCGAGTGGAATCTGCTGGAGAATGCCAGGAATCAGGGCGACCGAAAGGAGCAGGAATGTGCCGTGGAAGAAGTTCGACCACGAACTCTTTGCCCCGTTGTCAATATTGGCCTTGCTGCGGACGATCTCCGAGATCATTGGCAGTCCGCCGATCAGCGCCGCGATGGTGTTGCCGACTCCGGTTGCCAGCAGGTCACGGTTCAGGTTGCTGGACTGCTTTTCCGGATCGAGAGAGTCGACGGCGGTCACACTGAGCAGCGATTCGATCGAGCCGACCAGGGTGAACATAACAATATATTTTATCGACGTTCCACTCAGAATCTGTGAAAAATCAGGGAAGGCGAGGGCTCCGAGCAGTGAACCCGGTAGCCGGATCAGATATTTTGGCCCGAGGTGGAAGACGTGACCAAGAAGCGAGTAGTTGTGTTCATCCCGCAGATCGAATACAAACCCGAGCGGGACGGCGATGGCGAGAACGATCATGGGACCAGGAACCTTGCGGGCCCATTTGTGACGTATCAGGGGCAGGCCAAAGAGGACGATCAGCGAGACCAGCCCGATCAGGAAGACCTCCGGGTTGAGCTGGGTGAGGCTGTGGGGGATCTCCGCCAGCAGGTGGAGCGGCTCCTTGCCCTCTGGTGTCACACCCATCAGGGTGTGGGTCTGTTTGGAGATGATGATCACTCCGATTGCTGCGAGCATCCCGTGGACGACCGATGACGGCATCAGCTCACCAACCACTCCGGTTCGTGCGACCGCCAGCAGTATCTGGAGTACTCCGGCAACGACTCCGACCGCCAGCGCCTGACGGTAACCGGTGACGGCATCGCCTTTTCCCAGCTCCGTTACCGCACCGAGGGCGATGACGATCAGCCCCGCCGCCGGCCCTTTGATCGTCAGACGCGCACTCCCGAGAAACTTCGTCACCATCCCGCCGACAATTGCCGTCAGGATTCCGGCGACCGGTGGGAATCCACTCGCCATCGAGATACCAAGGC
>JBEGMZ010000458.1:0-2765 GCA_041182745.1 Acidobacteriota bacterium | reverse complement strand
ATGTAAAAGATCTCTCCTTCGCGATGCCTCAGGCGAATCACATCGCAGGGGCGGTAGCGATCCGCCGCCAGCGCGCTCAATGTATGCTCCGCTCCGCTATCGGTGAAGTCGCGCAGAAACGAGTTGCCGGTGCCAAGGGGCAGAAAGCCGAGACGGGGCCGGTCGCCTCCAGCGGCTTCGGGAAAAAGCCCATTGACCATCTCAAAGGCCGTTCCGTCTCCACCAACGGCTATGAATCGCCGGTATCCGGATCTCCACGCTTCTCGAACCAGCTCTGTCGCGTGCCCGGCGCGCTCTGTCAGGGCAACCTCAAAGGAGACGCCGGCGCGGCGGAGCCTGTCGAGCGCCGGGTCAAGCAGGCGGCCACAACTGCCAAAGCCTGCTGCCGGATTGACGATTGCGAGGTAACTGTTCCTCATAAAATTGCCAGGCCCGCTGCCTTCCTCCCCAGTCTTCTCCCCAATCCCTGGTCCTCGATCATCAGAGATCGCGCAGGGCTTCCGCCCGATCCACCTTCTGTCGAATCTCTTCCGCCAGCGCGACCCGCTTGATCTTCATCGAGGCGGTCCGAGGGAAGTCTCTCTCCCACACCGTGAACCCACTGATCCGTTTGAAGTTGAGCAGGCGGCTGTTTCGCTGTTGCAGTTCGGCGTGGAGATGATCGGTCATCGTCTGCCCCTCATCAAGCCTGATGACGAGCATCAGCTTTTCGCCAAGCATCGAACGCTCGGGCCAGATATAGTTGGCCGCAAAGACACAGAACTCCTTCACTGGCAGCCCTTCGAAGGCACTCTCGATATCCTCCGGATAGACGTTCTTGCCCTCTTCTGTCACGATCATGTTCTTCAACCGGCCCATCAGTTGCAGGTGGCCCATTTCATCGAAGCGGCCGAGGTCACCGGTCTGGAGCCAGCCGTCGATGATCGTCTCGGCCGTCAGCTCCGGATCATCGAGGTAGTGGGACATAACCGTCCTCCCACGCACCACTACCTGCCCGACGCCATCCGCATCCGGGTTGTCGATGCGGAGCTCGACACCCGGCAGAGAACGGCCCACCGTGTCGCACCGAAACGGCCGAAAATCGTTGAGTGTCAGCGCCGTGCCGGCCTCAGTCAGCCCATAACCATTGCCAACCTGGATTCCAAGGTCATAAAAGAACTGGAGCATGGCCGGATCAGAGAAGGCGCCGCCGGTGAAGATTGCCCGCAGCTCACCGCCGAACGCCTCGTGAACCGGTTTGAGCAATCTCCGACTTAGTTCAAGGTTGGGGCCCTGGCGGGTCAGGGCGATATTGATCCGTCGCAGCAGGTTGAAGATCGCACGCTTCACGGGTGACAGGGCAGCAAACCGCTGTTGCAGTCCCGCCTGCAGGTTCTTGAGAATCAGCGGCACCAGGGCGACGTAGGTGATGCGGAACCGGGTGAAGGCTTCACGAACATACTCCGGTCGCAGCGTCCGCAGGTGAACCACGGTGGCCCCACAGACGAACGGACCGATGAACCCGACCATAAAGTCGATCGCGTGGTTGGTGGGCAGAATGCTCAGGTACCGAACCCCTGGCCAGAAAGGGTAGAGTGAGGTCAGCGCCTGACATTGCTCGAGATAGTTGTCGTGAGTCATGACGCAGCCCTTGGGGCGTCCGCCCGTGCCGGAAGAGTAGACGATGCAGGCCGGGTCGCGGCGACCTCGCTCTACCAAGTGCGGTGCCTCGCCCCGTGCCTCTTCCCACGGAATGGATCCGCGCCGATCGCCATTTCGCGGCAGTTCGGTAACGACTGTGATTCGCAGTCCGGGGATCCCGGCTTTGAAGCCCGGTGTCTCCGTAATTGCCCGCCAGAAATGGTACTCGGTAATCAGGATCTCAGCCTGACTGTGGGCAAGTATCGCGACCTGCTCCTCGGCGCTCAACTTGTAGTCGACCGGAACCAGCACTCCACCCCGCGCAAAGATCGCCCCAGCCCCAATCAGCCACTTTGACTGGTTGGTCATGATAATCGCAGCCCGGCAGCCCGCCCCGAAGTTCATTGAAGCGAGGTATCCGGCCAGCGACCTGAGCTGTTCGCCATATTCGCGATAGGTCAGACGATGGTTTTCACGTTCGCGGTCAGCTTCGATCAGGCATACCTCGTCACTGAACCGATCGATCGCCGCGCTGAGCGCAGAGCCGAGCGACTGGTGCTGACTGAGATCGATCATCTCCGCCGGCTTCGTCACTGGCATGCTAACCGGCCTTCCACTTGACTCTCTATTACCCATAAGCAGGTTCAATTATAGATTCGATTACATTCGACGCCGACCGCAACACTCAGAGCCTGGAGTGGATCCGCTCCGCCAGGGTCTGAAAGTCGCTCACGCCCTGCACCTCATAGTCCGGGAGCTCAATGTTGAAATGGTTCTCGAGCCGGGTCAAGAGCTCGAGTGCCTGAAGGCTGTTTATACCGAGTGTCCTGAAGAAGTCGTCTTTAGCGGTCAATCCCGTCCGGTCAACCTTGAAATGGTTGGCGGCGAGTGTCAGTATCTCATCGACTACCTGTTCGATCGTTCGCATCGTTGCAGCTCCTCACAGATCCATCAACCAGGATCAATATGCCCAGCGGGCAAGAACTGAGCCTGAGGTAAAGCCGGCCCCAACCGCCGCAAAGAGGACAAGGTCGCCCTTCTTCAAGCGGCCAGAGTCGATCGCGTCACCGATTGCCAGTGGAATCGTCGCCGCAGTCGTATTGCCATACTTGTGAATGTTCCGGATCACCTTGTCACTGGCAATT
>JBEGMZ010000457.1:0-3596 GCA_041182745.1 Acidobacteriota bacterium | reverse complement strand
GCTCAAGCCGACCGTCTTTGGCTTCATCATTGCCCTGATCGGATGCTACAAGGGGCTCAGCACCACTGGCGGAACGGTTGGTGTCGGCAGATCCACCACCCAGTCGGTGGTGGTCGCCTCGATTCTCGTCATTGCCTCGGACTTCCTACTGTCGAAGATTATTATCTCACTCCTGCTGGAGCCGAACTAACATACTTTTATGAGGCCTGTTCACCACAATGCCATCGAATTCAGGGAGGTCTCGCTTGCCTTTGGCGACCGGGTGATACTAGATCGCGTCAGTTTCATTGTCCGTCACGGTGAATCGAAGATCGTGATGGGCGGCTCTGGAACCGGCAAGTCGACCATCCTCCGCCTCGCACTGGGACTGATCAGGCCGGACTCGGGACAGATCTTTATCGATGGCGAAGAGATCACCAACCGGACTGAAGAGCAGATGATGGCGATTCGGAGCAAGATCGGCATGGTCTTCCAGGAGGGGGCGCTCTTTGACAGTCTCAGCGTCTACGATAACGTCTCCTATCGCTTGCGCGAGCAGCACGTTGCCGAGGATCAGATAGAATCGGTCGTCATGCGAATGCTCCGGTTTGTCGACCTTGAAGATGCAGTGCGAAAGATGCCGAATGAGCTCTCCGGTGGCATGCGCCGCCGGGTCGGGATTGCGCGGGCGCTGGTTGGAAATCCCAAGATCATCTTCTACGATGAGCCGACCGCCGGTCTCGATCCGATCACGGCCCGGACGATCTGTGAACTTGCACTCAAGCTGCGGGATCTTGAGGAGGTCTCCTCAATCTTCGTCACCCATCGTATCCAGGATATTGAGGTGCTGGCCCGCGAATATGTCGTTCGCGACAACCAGGGCAACCTGGTCTTTGAGCAGGAAGGGGAGCGGCTCTGCCTGGTCAATACCAGGTTTATTATGCTCCGGGATGGAAAGATCATCTTCAGCGGGACTGACGAAGAGATACGCGAGTCGTCAAACCCCTACATTCAGAAATTTTTCACCTGATGGTGGCATAGGAGCCTGAGGGCTGGTGAGCATTAAAGCCTGGGAGATTGAAGGAGAGCGCGATGCCAAATAGAAAGCAAAACAGTCTGTCCGAGTTGCGGGTCGGCATCCTTGTCGTCGTCAGCCTTGTGATATTGATCTTCGTCGTCTTCACCATCAGCGGCGACCTCAAATTTCCGGGGATGAACAGGACCAATGTGGTCAGAACCCGGATGGCCAGCGTCGATGGGCTTCGTGACGGAGCCGAGGTACGGCTCTCCGGCAAGAAGGTGGGGAGCGTCCGCCAGATCATTTTTGGGAGCGAGATTCCAAAAGAGGTTACGGCACAGAGCAACATTGAGATTGTCATGGAGATCGATGGTCGACTTGACGGACGCCCGGCGCTTGAACGGATCCGTTCCGATTCGCTGGCGGTACTGAAAGGGGCGGGCGTGCTGGGTGACAATGTCATCGATATCACCCCTGGCACTGGCGCCGGCGTCCCGATCAAGGATGGCGACTATATTAAGAGCGTCGCCCAGAAGAGCGTTGGTGACATCATCAATGCGGCGCAGACAGCGGTCTCCAATCTCAATGAGATCTCCGACGACATTCGTAACATCACCGGCAATCTTCGCGCCGGAAAGGGGACGATGGGTAAGTTCATCAACGATGACGCCTTCTACCTTGATCTCGACCGCACCGTTGTCGAGGCGGAGACCATGCTCAAGGCGATCCGCGACGGAAAGGGGACGATCGGCAAGCTGCTCAATGATCCGACCGTCTACAATGAGGCCAATGACACCATTGTCAAGCTGCGCCGGATCTCGGATCAGATCAATGATCAGATCAACTCCGGCAAGGGCACGGTCGGCAAACTGCTGAAGGACGAGGAGCTCTACAATCGGGCCAACAGTCTCATCAAACGACTTGACGAGACCTCGGCCCGGCTTGAGCGCACAATGGCCAAGGTCGAGCGGGGTGAGGGGAATCTCGGCAAGCTGCTCAATGATGAGAAACTCTACGCTGACGCCCGCGAAACGATCGACAAGCTGAACCGCATCGCGTCCGGACTCGAGCGAGGCGAGGGTACCGCCGGCAAACTGCTCAAGGACGAGAAACTCTACCAGAACCTCAACAATATGTCGGCTGAGGTGACAAAGCTGCTCTATGATTTCCGCCAGAATCCGAAGAAGTATCTCTCGGTTAAGGTGGCAATCTTTTAATGCCGAGGGCTGATCGGCTACCGCTCCTCATCAAACCCGGCTTCACGCCAGGCGCGGATACCGCCGGCCATCGAGAGTACATTCCGGTATCCCATCTTCTGAATGTTGTCAGCCGCAAGGGCTGAGCGGTATCCTCCACCACAATAGAGGATGATCTCGGCGTCATAGTCCGGCACTATCCCCTCAATGTCACGTTCGATAATCCCACGGCCGAGATGGCTCGATCCTGCGATCCGTCCCGCCTCCCATTCGTGATCTTCACGCACATCAAGCAGGTGGAACTCGCGCCCCTCTTGCTGGCGCTGACGCAGCTCTTCGATCGTAATCTCCTGCACACGGCTCCGTGCGTCCTGACAGAGTTTCTCAAAGGCATCAGTATGTTTCATTGTGGCAGCTCACTTTCAAGTTTCAGGTCTCCACGCAGAAGAAGGATCAGGGCGACGCCCGGTCGCAGATTGTAGGACGTTGGACTGACACTCAATCCGGTGGCATTAGAAAAGGCGGACAGCTGATCTGTCCGCGCGATGATGAGACGATGGCCGATCTCCGGGTTGCCGGAGGGATCAAAAGGAGGCAGATTTCCGCCATAGTTGACGCCGGGCTGGTTTCGCAGATACCAGGGAAGTGGCCAGTAGTCCGGTGAGGCGATATAGATGCCCGTCTCCTTGTCATCGACTCGCGACTGGCTCTCGATGAGGTTGAGCAGGTTACGGAGGTCACGGTCGGTCTGGGCGTAGACGTACCCAACCAGCTCGTCCTGGTAGAGATGAAGACCGAGGCGGCGACCATACCCGGCAAGAAAGCCTGTCCGGTTCTGGTTGTCGTCGTAATTGGCAAGGCTGATCTCGCGGGTCAGCCGGGCGGAGAAGGCGAGACCGCCAAGCAGGATGATGGCAAAAGACAGCCTCAGGAGCAAAGGGGCGATGAGGTCGAATATTCGCTGAATGGCGTGGCCGGCCAGAAGCGTCATCGGAACGAGGGTATTGACGACAAGCCAGGGTGTCTTGTAACCGATCAGGGAATAGGCGAGGAAGTTTCCGCAGGTCCAGGCACCGACAAAAAGCCAGAATCTTGTTCCACGCCAGAGGATGAACGCTCCGCCTGTAACTGCTCCCAGCAGGAGAGGCAGCTCGAGTTTGACCAGAATCGCGCCGTAGTACCAGAACCCCTTGACGTGTTCCGAGCCGCTGCGCATCGTCCATCGCCAGGGAGAGCGAAGGGCGTCGATGATCCCTTCCGGGTGGGTGAGGAATGAGCTGTAGAGCGCCAGGTTCAGGACGAGGAAGATTACCGCCCCGGCCATGAGGTGATCGGCGGTTGGCCACGTTACTCTGACTACGCTCCACTCCAGCCGCTCGCCGCGCCGAACAAGGTCGAAGAGG
>JBEGMZ010000456.1:0-4870 GCA_041182745.1 Acidobacteriota bacterium | reverse complement strand
GGTCAAAATCTTTATCTCATACGCGCATGCTGACAGAGTCTACTTCGATGAACTGACGAAGCATCTGATACCGTTGAAGCGTAGCGGACGAATCGACACTTGGACGGATCGTTCGATCGAGCCAGGTATGAACTGGGATTCAGAGATAAAAGAACAGATAAGGCAAGCCAATTTCATTCTGCTACTGCTCAGTAAAGATTTTAACGATTCAGATTACATCGCTGGCGTTGAGATGAAGATTGCTATGGAGCGTCATTATAAGGGGGAAGCAAGGATGCTCCTGATCCAGTTGAGCGCGTGTGATTCTGATCCGAGTATCAGTGAGTTGCAGATGCTGAACGATCCGAATAATCCGCTTGATCTTTTTCTTGAGCGGCCTCGGCGTGACAAAGCCTGGAAAGAAATAATAGACAAGATCAAAAATTTTCTTCCCAATGCAGCAACCGGTAATGAGCTACTGCGTCAGAATGTAAAGTCGCTGGTCAGCCAAGCCGCAAGGGGAGAAGGCATCAATAGAGAAGATATCAGTCAGTACGGATCTCCCGACAAGAAGCTCGAGCAGACTTTCCATAAGATCAACTTCACCGAGTTGAAGGGGTTTATTACAAAAAAACGGCGGGATGGGCTCTTTGCGTTCGGCAGCCTTGAAGGCCGAAATCCGACCGGGATTGGAAGGTGGGGAAAGGCGGCTATTCGATCAGAGCTTTCGATTCAGTCGCCGATCCTTGAGATCAAGCGACGGGGACAGGGTCCCGTCGATCGACAGTTGATACTGACCAGTCTGGCCTCTCATTTTAAGATCGCACCAGAAACCGCTTTGGACGATCATTCGATTTTGATTGATTCAATTGTGACGTCAATTCACGTCGACAAGCAGATGGTCGTAATGATCCACGACGGAGACCGGCTCTCTCCTGACAATTGGGACTGGCTGGTCGCTCAGTTCTGGCAGCCACTCCGGGATAAGTTCATGACTTCACCGCTTAAGCGTGGGGTCGTCTTTCTCGTCTTTGTTGTCACCAATGAGCCGCTTGCGTTAGGCGAAGTGAACCATCTCTTCACCGACGATCTTCAAGATATAAACCACTCAAAAGTGTTGAAGATTCCGCTTGAGCGTAACTGGGACAGGGAAAAGCTGACCTACTATATCGTTGACGAGTGGAAAGATAGTTACCAGGACGACGACGCACTGGATCAGATGGTCAATGATATTTTCAGTGGAACCGAGAACGGGGTTCCATCTCATCTGTACGACAATTGCCAAAAATACCTGGTGGATGTCACCTAACCGGAGCTGAGAGCATGAATAATGATTACTGGTTCAATCCGGACGCTGGAGCGGGGCGGCGGGCAACGCGGGAGGCAATCCCGGAGGAGTATCGGGGAAACGTTCCGCCGGAAGAGCCCTATATTGCCGGGCAGGACCTGCAGCGGGCGGTCAATCTGGCGATCTACCTTGGTCGGCCATTGCTGCTCGAGGGAGAGCCCGGATGCGGTAAGAGCCGGCTCGCCCGCGCCATCGCCTGGAACCTCCAGGTGCCATTCTTTCCGTGGTATGTGACATCGGGAACCCGGGCGCGAGACGGGCTCTACTTTTTCGATTCACTGCGCCGGTTGAATGACGTTCAGTTGCAGGAGAACCGACAAAAAGATCCGAATGAACCAAAGAACTACCGCGAATGGCGCGCCCTTGGAAGTGCTTTTAAGGTTGCTGAGAGCGGCGTGCGTTCGGTGGTCCTGATCGATGAGGTCGACAAGGCCGACACCGATTTCTGCAACGATCTGCTGACGGTGCTTGATGATCAGCAGGAGTTCACGGTTCCGGAGACGAATGAGCGCATCGTGGCGCCAGCCGCGAGCAAGCCGATCATCATCATCACCAGCAATCGTGAGAAGGGAGATCTGCCGGAGCCATTCCTGCGCCGCTGCCTCTATTTTTGCCTCAGTTTTCCGACCCGGGATGAGCTGCTCCAGATCGTCGCGGCCCACGCCAGAGATCCGCGACGTCGTGATGAACCCCAGGTCCAGGAGGCGGTCGACAAGTTTCTCTCCATACGTCAGGACAGTGAACTGAAACGAAAGCCAGGGACGAGCGAGTTCCGTGACTGGCTCAAAGCATGTGAGAACTTCAAGGATCGCCCGACCCAGCGTGTATCCTTTCCGGAAACCCTCTTCAAGCACCGCGAGGACTGGGAGCGTTACTCTGGTTCGACCGACTCGACAAGATAATGAAAGGTTCGGCCACCGACAAATTGACGCCGGCAGAGATGATCGACCTCTTCTGGCGCCTTCGTGAGCGAGGCTTCAACCTCGGCGTCGGAGACCTGCTCGCTGCTCTGCCGCTCGCTGACGGTGAGTGGCCGCCAGGTAGAGACAAGTGGTCAGACCTGAAGATGCTCTGGGTAGACGCCGGAAGCGCGAGTGAAAGGGTAGAAAGGGAGATCTCTTTCGATACCGTTCTCCGTGAAATCGAGGCTGATACTGTGGCCGGGATTGGAGATGCAGAGAAGGGCAAGGGGAGCCCTGACACTGCGACATCGTCGTTTGAGCCTGAAAAGAGCTCGGCAAAGCAGGAGAGACCCGCTCACTTGCCGGCCGGCACCACGGCGGAGGCCGGCCTCCTCGCCCTGCCGACGAGCGTCCCTCGACTACCAGTCCGGCGCGGCGGCAGAGTCGCGCTTCCCGGCCCGCTCGGCCGGCTGAGCATGGCCTATGCCTGGCACACCCTCCGTCAACTGCGCCCCGAAGGTCCGCGCACGGAGCTGGACCTCGAGGCGACCATCGACCGGGTGGCAGTTGAGCGGCACTACACCGGCCCGGTCTACAAACGCCGTCTCTGCCATCGGGCGCGTTTATTGCTGCTGATCGATCGACGCGGTTCGATGGGGCCGTTTCATCATCTGACCAGTGACCTGGTTGAGACCGCCAGCGAGGCCCGCGCCTTCGACCGGCTCGATGTTCGGTACTTTCATAACCTCTTCACCGACTATATCTACCGCGATCCGCTGCTCAATCGCTGGCAGGCGGTCGATGATCTGCTGGGTGGGATCGATGCCCGGACGATGATCCTTATTGTCAGCGACGCCGGCGCTGCCCGCGGCCACTTCAATCCCGATCGCATCATTGCGACTATCAAACTGATTGTTCACCTGCGGAAGTTTGGGCGAGAGACAGTCTGGCTCAATCCCATGCCCTCCAACCGCTGGGAAGAGACGTCGGCTGAGGCGATCAGTTATGCCATTCCGATGTTTCCACTCGACCGCCACGGAATTTTCAGGGCCTTCCATCATTTGCGTATTGGCTGACCGGATTTCACCATCGACTTTGGGTTTGAGAGGCGGGCCGGGAGTCTCGCCGCCGCAGAGAGTAGAGATTATGAGCAAGAAAGAGGTCAGCCTGGATCCGGTGGAGGAAGGGAAGCAGCTGGTCGATCAGTTTCTCCAGCTCGCCGATGACGAAGAGGGGTATCGTCGCCTGGCCTGCCACGCTGCGCTGCCTCTGATCCTGACCACCGAGATGGTCGGATTTCTCCGTCACCAGTATGTCAGCCACCTCTCGTGGGTGGCTGAGGTCGATCTGCTCCTCTCCCGACTCTGTGTCGATACAGGTGAGGATCTCTACGTCATGAATTCAGAGGCCCGGGCGGCTCTCCTGCAGATGATGCGGGAGGATCCTGGTCTCGGCCCCAGACGAATCGAAGAGGTCAACCGCCTGCTGATCGACCGGCTCAGCCATCTCGTCGAGAAGCATCCCGCCCTGATCGCAACCGAGATGGAGGCGTTCCGATTTTCAGCCATGCTCTGTGTGACCGAGCGGCGTGACAGCGCGGTCGAGCAGCTGGCAGCCAGGATCGTCGAGCAGCTCGAAGGTCCGACCAGCCCAGGGGTGAGCGCCGATACACAACCTGGCACCAGCCGATCCAGATTGCGTCAACTGACCGGCATCGTCACCGAGCACGCTAGCCTGCTCGAGGATGAGAGATATCGTGACCTTGTCGATCTGGCCACAATCACGGGCCAACTGCTCGACGATCATGACGGACGACTGGTTGCTGAACTCAGCGATGCTGGTCGGCTCGAAGACGAGTACCGGGTGCCAGGCGTTGATAAGCCGATCAGGCTCAGGCACACCATAGACCGCCTCTACCCTGGCCGCAAGCTGACGGCGGGCGATGCTCGCGACGGGGCTGATCGGCTGATTCTGAGCCCGACACCGGTGGTCAGACGGGTCATAGTATCCGATGGCACGGAGATCCGGTTTGAGATGGTCGACCTGCCAGGTGGAGAGTTTCTGATGGGAGGCACGAGGTTTGATGATGAGAAACCGGCGCATCGAGTCAGGGTCGCCCCATTCTCAATCGGCAAGTACCAGGTGACGCAGGCCGAGTGGCGAGCGGTGATGGGCAAGAATCCAAGCCAATTCAAAGGCGATAGAAATCCGGTCGAGAAGGTATCGTGGGAAGACGTCGAGGAGTTTCTGAAGCGAATCGGTAATGGTTTTCGCCTGCCGACTGAGGCCGAATGGGAGTATGCTGCCCGCGCTGGAACAACCACCCAGTATAGTTTCGGAGACGTCGGGTCGCAGTTGGGTGAGTATGCCTGGTTTTATGAAAACTCAGGATTGACCACGCATCCGGTCGGAGAGAAGAAGCCCAATCCGTTTGGTCTCTATGATATGCACGGGAATGTCTGGGAATGGTGCGCCGATCATTACCACGAAAATTACAAGGGTGCACCCGAGGATGGAAGTGCGTGGCTGAAGAGTGATATGGCCGCGATCCGTGTCTTCCGCGGCGGCGGCTGGATCGGCCACGCCGTCGACTGCCGCTCGGCGGACCGCCTCAGGGGCGAGCCGGGCTCCCGCCTCGTCT
>JBEGMZ010000455.1:0-2720 GCA_041182745.1 Acidobacteriota bacterium | reverse complement strand
GAAATCAGCCGTGCCGCTGGCAATCGGGACAGGCTGAAACTTGTCGGGCTGGCCTGCCGGCGCAGCCTCCACCACCAACTCCGAGAGGAGTGCCGTCCCCTGGCTGGCTCTCCCGGGGCCGGTCCGGGGAAGAGTTGGATCGGTCAGTAACTCGAGACGGATCCCGGTGATCCCCCGCAGATCGGTGCGGGTATTGAAGTAGTAGGCGACGGTGGTCGGATTGTCTCCACGGGGTATGAACGAACCGTCCAGCAGCTTCTCAAAGCGCACCCCGCTCGTGCCAAAGACGTCGGTGCCTTCCAGCACTCTCCAGTCCCCCGCCAGTCCGCGCATCTGCTCTTCCCACCTGGCAAGTCGCACGTCGAGATCCGGAGTCTTGGCCACCAGCTCATCCTCGATTTTGGCAACGCCGGCCTGAATCTCGGCACGTTTCCGCGACTCAGCCTCCGTGGGCACCTCCAGATCAGGCTCGACATCCTGGTTCAGAAATGCATAGAACCGATAATACTCCTCGTGCTTGATCGGATCGAACTTGTGGGTATGGCACTGCGTGCAGTTGATCGTCAATCCAAGAAAGGCCTTGCCGATCGCGTCAACGCGGTCGATCAATCCCTCGATGCGGAAGAGTTCCGGCTCGATGGCGCCTTCCTCGTTGAGCATCGAATTGCGGAGAAACCCGGTGGCCACCCGCTGCTCAATCGTCGCCCCAGGCAGCATGTCCCCGGCCAACTGCTCAATCGTAAACTGATTGAAGGGCATATCGCGATTGAAAGCATTGGTGACCCAGTCGCGATACTTCCAGATCGAACGTTCACGGTCTTTCTCAAATCCGTTAGTGTCAGCATAACGCGCCGCGTCGAGCCACCATCTTCCCCACTTTTCGCCGTAGTGCGGGCTGGCCAGCAGTCGGTCGACCAGTTTCTCGTAGGCCTTTGGAGATCGATCCGCCACGAAGGCGTCTATCTCCTCGATGGTCGGCGGAAGCCCAGTCAGATCGAGGCTGACCCGGCGGATCAACGTCTCGCGGTCGGTCTCGGGTGACGGCGCCAGACCACGGGCCTCGAGTTTTGCCAGCACAAAGTTATCGATCGGACTCTTCACCCACGATCGATTTCTGACCACGGGCAGGGCCGGCCGCTGCGGGGCAACAAATGCCCAGTGCTCCGCCGACTCCACCGTTCCCATCGACCTGGTCGAAACCAGACCTAAAACCAGGATCAGGATTGATATCTTCGCGAGACGTCTCATTGTCTCCTCCAAAATCGCACAATGGCTAGATGTCCTAATAATGATGATCTGCCAACGACCGACTCTTCGACCAATCGACCGTTCATGAACAACCACTCATTGGTCGTTATTGCCTGTTGACCGAAAAGTGATGGCCAGATGGCAGACATTTCGATATACCGCCTCTTCGATTGATCGTCGATCGGTGAACTCGTCACAGTGATATTATCACCGTTATTGACCAGGCGGGAGTTGACCAGTAGTGAACAACAACCTGAGAGTAATTATTGCTGATGATGAGCGACCGGCGAGATCATTCCTCGCCACCACGCTCCGTGCTTTTGAAGATATAACATTGATTGGTGAAGCATCCAATGGCGCCGAAGCTATTGAACTGATCGAGCGTGAAGCGCCTGATCTGGCCCTCCTCGATCTGCAGATGCCCGAGATCGATGGTCTCGAGGTCGTCCGGCTGGCGCGCCCGCCCCGGTTGCCCCTCTTCGCATTCGTCACGGCCTTCGACGAATACGCCATCCGGGCCTTTGAGTTGAATGCCATCGACTACCTTCTCAAACCGGTTGCGCAGAGCCGTCTGCGCGGGACCATCAATCGCGCCCTCGAGCGTCTCGAACGAAATGCTTTCGACGAACGGCTGACAGGTGAAGCAGGGGTCAGGATCGCTGATGCCGCCATGAGCTGGCACCAACTCGCGCACCACCGCTGGCTTGAAAGAATTCCCGTCCGGCGACGCGAGGATATCATACTTGTTCCGGTTCGCGAGATCGCCTCGGTCATCGCTGACGGAGAACTGCTCAAACTGACCACCATCAATAATCAGGTCCATACCATCACCTACCGTTTGAAAGATCTCGAAACACGCCTCGATCCGAGTCGATTCATCCGTCTCGGTCGCGGCACTCTGGCCAATATCAATCTCCTCCAGCGGATGAGCCCCATGCCTGGTGGCACCTACCTCGCGACCCTCAGCAATGGTCAGCAACTCCAGGTCAGCCGTCTGCAGGGTCGCCTCATCCGTGAAACTCTCCTGAAAATCTGAGCCGCTGCGCCAGCGCCACCGGGCGGCCCGATTGCGCCGCCCGAAGAGGTCGTCCTCACCACTCTGGCTTCACAACCGTGGCCGGCCGTTTTGGCTGACATAAAGTTTTGGCGCTCCCCCGGGCCACCAAGAGTTGAAACCAGCGATCTCTGGGAGTATGCTGACGCCTCCCAATCGATTAATAAACGAACCAGAACTTCCCTTTCAGCGCTGTCTCAAACTATCGGAGGACTTGATGAGAGAATCGCTCAACAATCGTCGGGTCGGACTGCTGTCACTACTGCTAATTATGTCGATCTTCCCCGGCTCACACGTCGTCCGCTCGCGGGAGCAGGCGCGGACGGCGCAGCCGGTCGAATCGTCAAATGTCGCCTCACTGGCGCGTCAGGCCGCCGGGGTGACCATCTACCGCGACAAATGGGGCGTCCCGCATATC
>JBEGMZ010000454.1:0-3793 GCA_041182745.1 Acidobacteriota bacterium | reverse complement strand
GGTGTACGGGAGATGACAAGCAGGTAGGTGCCACAGGCCTCGCAATGATCAGCCTCGTTCGGATTGAGTTTTTTACATCTTTGGCAATAGATCATCGTCAGGTTCTCTCCACGGCGAGTGCCACCGCATTACCGCCCCCAAGACAGAGGGCGGCGATACCTCTTACCGCCTCGCGCCTGAACAGTTCCTGGACCAGCGTCACAAGGATTCGGGCGCCCGAGGCGCCGATCGGGTGCCCAAGGGCAATCGCCCCACCGTTGACATTGACCCGCAATGGGTCGAGCCCATCCGGGCGGAGCTGCTCGATCAGCGCGATCGACTGAGAAGCGAAAGCCTCATTGAATTCAAAGAGATCGACCTCGTCAAGCCGCCAGCCAGCTTTTGCGGCGACACGTCGAACCGCCTCGACCGGTGCCATCATCACCATTCGCGGTGCGACGCCGGAGACGGCGGCGGCTACTATTCGGGCCAGTGGCCGCTGGCCACTGCGTTCCGCCGTCTCGGCTGAGACCAGCACCAGCGCTGCGGCGCCATCATTGATGGTCGAGGCATTACCAGCCGTCACCGTGCCTTCGACCCGAAAGGCTGGTCGCAGTCCAGCGAGACTCTCCGGTGTCACCTCGGCACGGGGGCCCTCGTCAGAACTCAGCACTCGCTCCACGCCACGCCGATCCCTCGTCGTCACCCTCACCGTCTCCGAAGTGAAAAGCCCCCCCTCAATTGCCGCCGCGGCGCGGCGATGCGACTCTGCCGCATACGAGTCCTGCCGCTCACGACCGATCCCCCACATCGCCGCCACAACCTCGCCGGTCTCCCCCATATGCCAGTCTTCAAAGGCGCACCAGAGCCCATCCGTAATCATCGCGTCGAGAACCCGGCCATGGCCCATCCGATACCCCTCGCGAGCCTCGGTCAGAAGATATGGGGCATTCGACATCGATTCCATTCCGCCCGCAATCACAACATCGCAGTCACCGGTGCGGATGGACTGTGCTGCAATCATCACGCTTCGCAAACCAGAGCCACATACCATATTGACAGTCATCGCCGCGACCGTCGGCGGAAGACCGGCTCCAAGCGCCGCCTGCCGGGCCGGGTTCTGACCAAGGCCTGCCTGCAGCACGCATCCCATCAGCACCTCATCAACCTGCTCCGACTGCAGACCCGTTCGTGCCAGAGCTTCCCTCACCACGATACTGCCCAACTGCGGAGAGGTCAGCGTCCGCAGACCTCCCTGAAACCGACCGATCGGCGTTCGAACCGCACTGATGATTACCGGATCCCTTCTCATAAAGCTGCCACTATCTTTTCCGAGACTAAATGCTGATGTCCGAGACTAAATGCTGATGTCCGAGACCAAATGCTGATGTCCGAGACCAAATGCTGATGCCACATCAAAACCGCCCTGTGATTATAGAATGCAATCACTCCCAATAAAAAGGCGTCGGCCCCAAGCCACCCACTCGGTCTTATCTCTCATTAGCTCCGTCGTCTGTCAACCGGACTGAAAACGCCATACCGACACTTTCAGTTGCGCGGCAGGAACAATCGCTGCAACCTGCTTGCCAGGTTGTGACCAATATCGCCCGGATGGGAAGTGCGGCCAGGGCGATCGGATTGTGGATCGAGAGGACCTTCCAATTAGTTTAGTGATCGCACACGAAGGATCGAAGACGCGAAGAAGAGAGATTGTATCGCGAGATCCTCCCTCGTGCCTTCGTGTGAGGCAAACAGCAGTCCGTTCAGTCTCATCAGAGAGATCGCACCCGAGGCCAAGCGACAGCAAAGATGGCTGGCACGAAATGCGATTGCACCGGAACTGCGGTGGGCAGTCCAAAGGGCAAAGATTAATTGGCTTGTCCCTCAGAATGAGTTGTGCTATTTTGCATTTCGTTGAGTGAGCGGCTACACACACCTAAATATACAACGCTCCACTTACGCCGGTGCCAGAGTTTCCCCCGTCCCGAGATTGGCACACATATAATAAACAATATTTAAGTAATGGCAGCGAGGCAGGCATCGCGACGCCTCATTGCGGCATCTGAAAGGCCCGTCTTTCTTCCGCCCCCCTCTGGTTGGTGGAGGGACGACTGGGAGTTCGACCTTCCCCCGTAAGGCCCATAACAGCCCCCAGCTAATTTCAAACGCCCCGGATCGCCCTGATCTCATTGACCAGATCCCGGCAAGGATTGTCAAAGATTTTTGTCGAAGGCGGTCGTCGAAGGTGATCAAGGTTGTTGTATCTGAAGATGTTTACCGTGGTTGACCGACCACGACAATCGCCTTGAGAGACCGGAAATGATTGGCCAAAAGTGACTGGTCGGTACGGCCGACAAGAGGTAATAATCCCAGTGATGAAAATGTCGACATACGCTATCCTCAACCGCCGACTGGCGACTGCCACGGCAGTGATCTTTTTTCTCACCTTCGCAGCAATCATTCAGACACTCGACGTAGCCACTGCCAGTGCGTGGCAGAACCCTGATCAACCAACTATTGGCTCGGGCATTCCGCAGGCTGGTTCCAACGCTCCCCAGAGCGCGCTGAGCAATCTGAAGCCAGGAAGCCTGCTCTTCTTTCCGTCCTATGCGAGCAGCAGCTCAAACCCGAGTCAGGTCAACACCATCATCACCCTGACCAATGTCAATCCACGCGACGGTATCACTGTCCGACTGGCGTGGATTCACGACTGTGTGGTTGACAATACATTTGTCACTCTCGCCCCAAATCAGTCCCAAACGCTGTTGGCGAGTCTCGAGAACCCAGGTCAGAGCGGATATGTCATGGCCCTCGCCATCAACCCGAACGGACTGCCGACCCAGTTCAACTGGCTGATTGGTTCAGCCAGCCTGCGCAACGAACAGGGCTACACGGCGACCTACAATGCGGTCGGGGTTGCCAAGCGGACAGGCGGGGCGATCGTCTCAGCGAGCAACGGTGCTGTTCCGCTGGTCTTTAACGATGTGCAGTACGATCGCCTGCCCGAACAGGTCGCGCTCGACCACCTGCAGAACCAGGATCCGGTGAAGTCGGTCATGCCGGGAGACACAGTAAAAACGGCGGTAACACTGATCAGTCCGCTGAGCAGCCTGACCGGTGGAGTCGCCGAGCCGATCAAGCTGACGTCAATCCTCTATGACAAGAGCGGGCGGCCTTACCCCCAGGTTACCAATGGAAGCTGTTCCATCAACCGGACGGCCAGCGAACTCTGGTCTGATCCTGCGCTTTCCGGGATCATCTCTCCGGAACGTCCCGGGTGGGCGAGGTTCGCGGCCGAGACTGGAACCCGGGCACTGCCGCTGCTCGGCCTGAGCCTGAGCACTGACGCGCTTCCGGGAACAGCCAATGTTCGCCACATGCAGGTGATGCGCCGTCTCGATACGTTTACCATCGCAGTGCCGGTCATCAAGCCGGAGGGGGCTGCCCCTGAGGTTCCAACCGGGAGCCAGGTGGCGGCAGACGGCAAATCACTTGGTGCGGGTGAGATGAAACCGGGGAGCATCCTGATCTACCCTCGCTTCACAAGCGGTGATCAGGGGGCGTCGCGCCTCTTCCTGACCAATACCCACCCGACGGCAAAAGCACGAATAAGAATCTTCTTCAACGGCACGGTAGGAACCGGAGGAGTAGCCGAGACCATCATCTCTCTCTTTCCAAATGAGACGACCTCGCTCGACCCGCAGGAGTTCCTGCCCAATCAGCGAGGCTGGGTAATGGCGATGGCGATCGACCTTCGCGCACTGCCGCTCAGCTTCAACAACCTGATTGGAAGCAGCATGGTGACCGAGCAGAC
>JBEGMZ010000453.1:0-6640 GCA_041182745.1 Acidobacteriota bacterium | reverse complement strand
TACCATCAATGAGATCGCGAACCACTATGGGATCCACCCCAACTTGGTGAACCTGTGGAGAAGACAAGCGATCGACCATATCCCGGAGGCATCCTCTAGAAGGGGATCCGGGGTAGCCTTCGCTACGTAGGCAGTCAATGAACTTCGCCCGCCTGCGGCGCCATTGACAGCCTCCGTAGCGAAGGCTCAGGTCTGGTTAAGAAGGGCTGACGCTCTTCCTGTTCATTTCATTCACGGAAGACCTGACTCCGGACTATCCTGGGTCAGAAAGTCAATTGGTGACGACAGGATTGCACCTTAATGTTGGTGATTTTTTGTATTGACAGTGGGAATTACCATACTCTTCCCGGCTAAAGTTGCAGAGGCAGACATTCTCCAAAGATCCGGAAATGAGTTGTAACTTTTTAGTGCGAAGGTCACATTGCCTTAGAGTTGAACTCGCAGAAGAGGTAAGACGGAGAGGTAAGATGGTTTCAAATGAATTTGATGTCTCTGCAATGATTATCGCGGCCCGGCTGGCCCGTGGTCTCCGACCGCGATTGCCGGTGGTGTTGAGTGCGCTGGCCAGCCTGCTGGTGATCGTGACTACTACCGCCGCCCAGAATCCGACCACAGCCCCAGCCACTACGACCCAGCAGCGGGTCGAGGGACGGTCCGACGAGCGGATCCGGCTCGATACCGACATTGTCACACTGACGGTTACTGTGACCGATCCATACAATCGGCTTGTCACCGGCCTTGATCGCCAGCACTTCGAGATCTTCGAGGATAAGGTGAAACAGTCGATCGAGTTCTTTAGCGACGACGACGTGCCAGTCAGTCTCGGAATCGTCTTTGATGTCTCAGGTAGTATGAAGGGAAAGCTGGATCGGGCGCGTGACTCTTTGCGCGCCTTCATTGAGACCAGCCATCGCGAGGACGACTTCTTTCTCGTCGGTTTCAACCAGCGCGCGAACCTCCTCTCGGAATTCTCCGATGGCGACACTCTTGCCAATAAGCTGACCCTGGTCGACGCCCGTGGTCAGACTGCCCTCTATGACGCCTCCTATCTTGGCATCGAAAAGGTGAAACAGGGGAGACATTCCAAACGTGCGCTGCTGCTGATCTCGGATGGTCAGGACAACTCATCGCGGTACACCTACGGTGAGCTGCGCAAACTGCTCCGCGAAGCGGGAGTCCAGATCTACTGTATCGGAATCGTTGAGATGGGCGGAGCCGCCGGTGGGACACTCGATATGCAGGGACAGGCCATCCTCGAGGAGATTGCCCAGGTTACCGGGGGCAAGGCCTTCTTCCCCCGCTCGGCGGCAGAGCTGGAGGATGCGACAACCCGCATCGCCCTGGAGCTTCGTCATCAGTACAGCATCGGGTACTCGCCAACCAATGTCAGCCGGGACGGGCAATGGCACAAGATCAAGGTCCAGGTCAAACCTCCGCGGGGGCTGCCAACGCTCAAGGTGCAGCACAAGGAGGGATACTACGCGATCTCGCGCAAGGTCGGACAGTAGCCGGGGCGGAGTCAGCTAATCTCCTGACTCCTTGTCCTTTTTGCGCGGACGCCCACGCTTCTCCTTGGCGAAGCTGCCGGCCGCCTCGTCCTCCGTCGGATAGCTCTCGATCAGATCGAGGAGCTGAGTAATGCGCAGCGCCCCAAAGACGCGGTCAGTGAGCCCGACCAGCTTCAGGACTCCGCCTGCTTCGTGAACTTTAGTGTAGGCGCGGACTATCTCACCAATCCCCATGCTGTCAATAATCGGAACCTCGGTCAGATTGAGAAGAACCTTATTGGTTCCGGCAGTCAGAACTTTGTCGATCAGAATCTGGAGCTGGTGTCCTCCCTGCCCCTTGATGAGCTTTCCCTTCAGGTCAAGTACGGCTACGGTGCCGTTGTAGTGAATACCGATCGTCATCATAAAACAGAGTAATCCTATGCGGAGACAGACGGCGTGACAGGCTGTCAGGCCGCGCAGTTAAAAATATTATGCCAGGGACGTGATCAAATAAATCCAATAAAATTCAGGGCGTGATAGTACATCCGCACCAATTGAGGAAATTTGATCTTACACGTATCGGGGCGCGAGGGAAAGCACAAATTGATAAGTTTGCGATGAAGTCAGATTGAGGCCGGGAAGATGATGGTCTGACGGCCGGGCTGGCGGATAAGTTCCTGGAGAAGACTCGGGCGAACTGTCGGGCTCTGGCCACTGAGAAGAAGAACCCCGCGCGCGGCAATGGCCGGTGCGGTGACAGGGCGAGAGGTGACCGTGCGGCTCCCGGTGGCACGATCTCCGGCGGAAGGCCGGTTGATCATTCTCAGGGTCAAGGGGGCAGTGCGGAGCGAGTCGACGAGCGAGGAGTCGTTGACCAGTGATGGTCGCGGCCCCCAGAGGGCAAGCAGGTCAATGGTGTCGGCGGCGGCCCGAATCTCCCGGTCGATGAGGCCGCGAACGAGGCGGAACGAGTGGCCGACATTGGCTCGGGTCGCCAGCTCACCCACCACCTGCTCGATCTTTCGGGCGTGAATCCTGAGGATACGGCCAATCTCCTCTCCCGAGCCTATCGTTCCGGACACTGAAAAATGGGTAACCTGGCGGGCAGAGAATGGGCAATCCTCGGAGGTTGGCCCAATGAGGCGGGAGAGGTTGGGATCCTCGATCAGCAGCACCTCAACCGGCGCTCCGATTCCGGCGGCGAGATCTACCGCTGTCCGGAGCAGCCTGGTGGCGTCGGATGAGCAGTCAAGAATCAGCAGCACTCTTCGGTCGGATCTCACCGGCTTCACTTCTCCTTCTGGCCCTCAGCCGATCTGCCAAGCGAGATGCGTTTCTCGGCCAGCGCGATAAGGTGGGCTTCAACCCGCTGATTGACGCTGCCTTCGGGAAAGTTGCCGTTGGCGTCACGCGAGCCAGCCGGCAGACCGGTCAGAATCTCAATCCCCTCATCGATGGTACTGACCGCGTGAACGTGAAAGCGTCCGGCAGCGACGGCTGCAATGACATCGTGACGAAGCATGAGATGGCGGACATTAGAGGCCGGGATGAGAACCCCCTGCTCTCCAGTGAGACCGCGAGTCTGACAAAGGTCGAAAAAGCCCTCGATCTTCTCATTGACCCCGCCGATTGCCTGGACTTCACCGTGTTGATTGACCGAACCGGTGACAGCAAAAGCCTGATTGATCGGAACTTCTGCCAACGCCGAAAGGAGTGTATAGAGTTCAGCGGAGGAGGCGCTGTCACCCTCAACCCCGCCATAGGACTGCTCAAAGACGAGGCTGGCGCTGAGCGAGAGCGGATAGTCGGTCGCATAGCGGGCTCCGAGAAAGCCGGAGAGGATGAGAACGCCCTTCGAGTGGATCGGGCCACCCAGGGCCACTTCACGCTCGATGTCGACCACTTCACCGCGGCCAAGCCTGACGCGGGCGGTGATCCGGGTCGGATGTCCAAACGAAAACTGGTTGAGGACGATCACCGACAGTCCGTTGATCTGGCCGACTTTCTGTCCAACGGTATCGATCAGAATGGTTCCACGGCAGATCTCTTCAAGATATCTGGTTCGGAGTCGGTCAGACCGACGATACTGGGCGTCGATCGCCTGCTGAATGTCGGTGCGCCCGATCATCGGACGCTCGGCCCGGTTGGCGAAGAAGTCGGCTTCGCGAAGGAGGTCCGCGAGCCGAAGAGTGTTGGTCGTCAGCCGCCCAGAGTCCCCGGCAAGGCGCGAGCTGTGCTCAACAACCCGGGCAACGGCGGCACGATCGAGTGGCCGCAGCCCTTCCTTGCGGGCGATCGAGCCGATCGTTCGGGCGTAGAGCAGATGGTTCTCCGGCGTTCGGTCCATCTCATCCTCGAAGTCGACCGCAACCTTGAAGAGCTCGCTGAAGTCGGGATCATACTGGCAGAGCAGATAGTAGAGCATTCGCTCGCCAATCAGGACGACCTTAACCGAAAGCGGGATCGGTTGGGGCTCGATCGACACGGCATTCATAAGGCCGAGATTCTGGCCGAGCGATTCGACGCGGATCTCACCGGCACGGAGCGCACGCTTGAGCCCTTCCCAGGCGTATGGTTGCTGCAGGATCTTGTGGGCATCGAGCAGCAGATAGCCGCCATTGGCGCGGTGGAGAGCGCCTGCCCGGATCAGATTGAAATCGGTGGCCATTGCGCCAAGATGTGAGATGTACTCGACCTGGCCGATCAGATTGGGGAAGGTCGGGTGATCTTCATAGACGACCGGAGCACCGCTCTTCTCGTCGTGGGCAACCAGCAGGTTGACCTTGTAGCGGCGGAAGGCGAATGATCCCTTCCCATCTCCCGACGGAGCCCCGCCCATCAGCGCGGCGAGCGTTGGTTCGGGGGGCTTGATGAAGTCATCGACGTTGTCGATCACATCCTGCTGGATCGCGTCGAGGTAGCTGACAACAGCGGGGAGAGATTTGTACTTCTCCCGCAGTTCATCGATCAGGTGATCGACCTCAAAGGTTGTCACCTCGCGATTGAGCTGCTTGATCTTTTCGTGGCCCTCGCGTCGCCACTGTGGGCTCTGGCGAATGATCGCCTGTAGTTTCTCCTGGAGCTGGGCGATGACGCTGGTGAGCTGTTGCTGCTCCTCCGGCGGCAGCTTCTCGAACTGCTCGGGAGTCAGAACCTCCTCATTACGAACCGGAGCGAGGACAAATCCGGTCGGAGTGTGAATCAGCGCGACGCCTTTCTCCTGCGCTTCCTGGCCCAGCGCACGGAAGGCGGTCTCGTGACGCTCCGCGATCTCCTCGTCGATCGACTGGCGGCGGGTGCGGAAGCTCTCGGTCTCAAAGGCGGCCGGCAGCACTGAACGCAGCTCTTCCACCAGGTGGTCAATGTCCTTTTGGAGCTCGCGGCCGCGACCAGGCGGCATCTCGATGAGAATAGGCCTCGTGGCCTGTGTAAAGTTGTTGATGTAGCACCAGTCGGAGGGAGTCGCCTCGCGTGCCGCCTGATCAGCGATGAACCCGCGGACGAGCGTATGCTTGCCGGTACCGGACGGTCCAAGAGCGAAGAGGTTGAATCCCTCGCGTCTGATTCCGATGCCGAAGAGAACGGCCTCGACCGCCCGCTCCTGGCCAACCATCTCACCAATCTCCGCCAACTCGGCGGTCGTATCGAAATTGAACTGATCGGGATCACATCGACGATAGAGCTCTTCTTTTGTCAGGATTCTCATTGTACTTCTATTCGGTAATCTAACTATCTGCGGTCCCTGCACAACCGGGGACCTTTAGCTGTAAATCAAGGATCAGAGAATACCACTATTTGCCAAATCTTGTCGAAGATGTATGAGGATCATTGGGGCGCATCACGAAGCGTCCCTGCACTGGCGCCCTCTCGTCAAGGCCCGGGCATTGGCGCAACGCAACGCCAGCAGTGTTGAAATAGTGCGATTGCCCTGAAGACCCAGAAAAGATCTCCATCGACACAAGAGCCTTTGCCAACCGGGAAGATTTGGGTTTCAATCAGCCTTATCTTTTAACCGGGAAGAGCGTGTGGGTAGTCATTACCAGATTCCCCTTCTGACCGGAAATTTAAGCGTGAAGTTATCATAGAACGAGGACGAAATGGATCGCCGAAAATTCATCCACCTCTCGACTGCCGGTCTGATCTCGCCCATGGTCGGGCCGGTGGCTCAGACCGGCGTGCGGACAAGATCGAAGGGGTACGGAGTAGCGTGGACCTCGATCCCGGTGCGGAGCGCACTGGCCGGTCAGCGTACCCCGGAGAAGCGTCCACCGGTCGGGGCCGCCGAGTTCATCGATCTCTGCCACGAACTTGGTGCAGGCGTTTGCCAGTTGGCCTACGAGCAGCTTGGTGGGACCGCTGGTGAACAGTTGAAAGCGGTGCGCCAGCTCCTGGAGAGACGGGAGATGGTGCTCGAGCTGGGGGTGAGCGCACGCCTCCTCGAGAGTGAGGAGTCATTGGCGCCAGTGGCCAGAGTAGCAGCGGAGCTGGGGGTCGAAAGGCTGCGGGTCGCCTGCCTCGGTGGGCGTCGTTACGAGACCTTCAAGGACCTGAAGAGCTGGCAGGATTTTGCCCGACACTGGAAGCGGGTGCTGCGCCAGTCCGAGCCATTGCTGAGGCGGTATCAGCTGCGAGTCGGGATCGAGAACCACAAGGACTGGCTGGCGGATGAGCAGGTCGAGATCCTGAAGAGTATCAGCAGTCCGTGGCTCGGCGCCTGCGTCGACTTTGGCAACAACCTCGCCCTGCTCGAGGACTCGCTCGAGGTCGTCCGCAAACTGGCGCCCTATGCGGTGACCACGCACCTGAAGGACATGGCGGTGCGCCCATCCGAAGATGGTTTTGAACTGTCGGAGGTGGTACTTGGTGAGGGCCAGACACCACTGCGCGAGATCATCTCTCTGCTGAGAGGCCGCGATATTCGACTGCCAATCGTCCTCGAGATGATCACCCGCGACCCGCTGCGGGTTCCTTACAAGACCGACCTTTACTGGGCGACGTATGCAAAGCGGGATCAGCCGCGGATCGACCGTTTCGAGCGCGGAGTTCTGTCGCGGGCGTCGGCCCGGCCCCTGCCGCGCATCTCCCATCTGACGACCGAGAATGCGCTGGCCGTCGAGAACGACAATCTGCGTCGCTGCTCGGAGTATGCC
>JBEGMZ010000452.1:0-3627 GCA_041182745.1 Acidobacteriota bacterium | reverse complement strand
ACCCTGGTCTCGATCATCGGGCTGATAATTTTTCTCCGCCATCATACAAAGAAGAAGAAGAGTGGCGGTAGTTCTGATAATCATAAAGGTGCCGGTTTGACCCCGGGAACGCCAAAACCGGAATTGGATATTCAACTATGAGCATTCTTCCGCTATATCTGATCCCTTTCGCGCCGGAGCAGGCCTCGACTTTTGCCGAGGAGATCGATCTCTACTTTCTCTTTCTGGTCGGCCTGACCGTCTTCTTTACGGTTCTTGTCGGGACTTTGGCGGCAGTCTTTATGGTGCGCTACCGACGTCGCCGGGAAGATGAGATCCCGGAGCCCGTCGAGGGCGCGATGCTGCTGGAGATCACGTGGACGGTCGTTCCGTTTCTGATCTCGATGTTCATCTTTGCGTGGGGAGCGAAGATCTACTACGACATGTACAAAGAGCCCAAGGACGCGCTCGAGATCTTCGTCACCGGCAAGCAGTGGATGTGGCGGGCGCAGCATCCGGATGGGGTTCGTGAGATTAACGAGCTGCACGTCCCGGCTGGTCGTCGGGTCAAGCTGACCATGACGAGCGAGGATGTGATCCACTCCTACTTTATTCCTGCTTTCCGAACCAAGGCGGACGTCGTCCCCGGCAGGTATACGATGACCTGGTTCGAGCCGACCAAGCCTGGAACCTACCACCTCTTCTGCACTGAATACTGTGGGACGCAGCACTCAGGGATGATCGGCAAGGTGGTGGTTCTCAGCCAGTCTGACTATCAGAACTGGCTCTCGGGTGGAACCTCCGAGGGGACACCTGCTACCAATGGTCAGAAACTGTTCGCAAGCCTTGCCTGCAGCACCTGCCACCAGGATCAGAATCGTGGCCGTGGGCCAACGCTGACCGGGCTCTACGGATCGCAGGTCCGGCTCGACAACGGAGCGACGGTGCTGGCTGACGACGCCTATATTCGTGAGTCGATACTTAATCCACGTGCGAAGCTGGTGGCGGGGTATCAGCCGATCATGCCAACCTTCCAGGGACAGGTGAGCGAGGAGCAGATCGTCCAGCTGATCGCTTACATCAAGTCGATTGGGAAGAAACAGGATGGGCAGGATGGTGGTACGGCCGCGGCGACACCAGCTTCCGGCACCCCGTCGGCTCCGATGAGCGGGGCGGCGTCGGGGGCGGCTGCGCCGGCGATGAAGTAGCCGGGGCTTCTTACTGGATAGTTTGATCTGGAGCGGTCCCTGCGAGGACGGAAGATCTGTCATAAACGTGAAAATCAGGGGTACTATTTATGGCGACAGAAGTATTGGAAAAAGTTGAAAACCGCACGACCTATCTCACTAACGGGCATACGGTCAAATCGTGGTTGCTGACCCTCGATCACAAGCGAATCGGCCTGCTCTATCTCTTCTCGATCTCGATCTTCTTCCTGATCGGAGGGATCTACGCCTCGCTGATCCGTCTTGAGCTGGTGACACCGGAAGGGGATCTGCTTACGCCTGATACCTATAACCGGGTCTTCACGATGCACGGCGTGATCATGATCTTCTTTTTCCTGATCCCGTCGATCCCGGCCGTGCTTGGAAACTTCCTTCTTCCAATTATGCTCGGAGCAAAGGACGTCGCCTTCCCCCGATTGAACCTGCTCAGCTGGTATATCTTTATGCTGGGTGGTGTACTCATGATGTACACGCTGATCAATGGCGGTATCGACACTGGCTGGACCTTCTATCCGCCCTACAGTTCGATCTACTCGAACAGTGAGGTGACGATGGCGGGGGTCTCGATCTTTATCACCGGCTTCTCTTCGATCCTGACCGGGCTCAACTTTATGGTCACGATCCACACGATGCGGGCTCCCGGCCTGACCTGGTTCCGTCTGCCGCTCTTTGTCTGGGCCCATTACGCGACCAGTCTGATCCAGATTCTGGGTACCCCGGTGATTGCAATCACCGTCCTCGCCCTGGCGTTGGAGCGGACCTTCCAGATCGGCATCTTCGATCCAAAGCTGGGAGGAGATCCGGTTCTCTTCCAGCACCTCTTCTGGTTCTATTCTCACCCGGCGGTATACATTATGATTCTGCCGTCGATGGGAGTGATCAGCGAGATCATCGCCAACATGACCCGCAAGCGGATCTTCGGATACCACTTCGTCGCCTTCTCAAGTCTCGCGATCGCGGTCTTCGGCTTTCTGGTCTGGGGACATCACATGTTCACCACCAGCCAGTCGATGTACGCTGGTATGGTCTTCTCCATCATCAGCTATGCGGTGGCGATCCCTTCGGCGATCAAGACTTTCAACTGGCTCGCGACTATCTACAAGGGATCGGTCTCCTTCAGCACTCCGATGATCTACGCGCTGGCCTTTCTGGGGCTCTTCACCATCGGCGGGATGACCGGGCTCTTTCTCTCCGCCCTTGGACTTGACATTCACCTTCACGACACCTACTTCGTTGTCGCGCACTTCCATTATGTGATGGTAGGCGGTGCGATCATCGGATACCTCGGTGGGCTCCATTACTGGTGGCCGAAGGTGACCGGTCGGCTCTACCCGGAGACCCTCGGTCGGATCTCAGCGGCGATTATTTTTATCGGCTTCAACTTCACCTTCTTCCCGCAGTTCATTCTCGGATACCTCGGTATGCCGCGACGCTACTACGCCTACGTGCCGGAGTTTCAGGTACTGCACGTTCTCTCAAGCGGTGGAGCCTTTGTTCTGGGGGTTGGATTTATCCTGCCGCTCTTCTACCTGACCTGGTCGCTCAAGTATGGTCAGGTCTCGCCAAACAATCCGTGGAAGGCTTTTGGTCTTGAATGGCAGACCTCATCGCCCCCTCCGACCGAGAACTTCACCTTCAACCCGGTGATAACGACGGAGGCCTACGAGTTTGAGCACGTCGAGGAGATCAGAAATGCCGGCAAGGCCGGAGCAGTACAGACGGCATAGATCAGCGTGGCCGGTTCACGTTTAACCCGAACCGGCCACATTCGGCCCGCCTGCGTCAGCTGGTCACGTCCCGGCGGCAAGGCCACGAGCCGAATTCAGAATGCAGAATGCAGAATGCAGAATGCAGAATGCAGAATGCAGAATGCAGATAAGCTAGGCGTGGTAAGCTACGCGAGCGGGTAAGCCACGCGAGCAGATAAGCTACGCGAGCAGATAAGTTGATAAGTTACGGAGGACTCAATCTTGGCTGACAGTCACGTTACAGAATACGGATTGGCGCACCACTTCAGTTCGATGGAGCAGCAGCGAGAGGCTGGTACCATCGGAATGTGGATCTTTCTGCTCACCGAGCTGATGTTCTTCGGGGGAATGTTCCTGGTTTACACGATCTTCCGAACGACCTATCCGGCCGGTTTTGAGCAGGGCAGTCATCTCCTGAGCGTTCAGCTCGGCGGTCTTAACACCGTGGTGCTGATCGTCAGTAGCGTGACTATGGCGATGGCCGTCTACTACTCGCAGATTGGTGAGAGGAAGAAACTGGTCGGGATGCTGACGGTGACGTTGGTTCTCGGGCTGGTCTTCCTGGTAGTCAAATATTTTGAGTACCGGGAGAAGTTCGAGCACCATCTCTTTCCGGCGATGGGGTTCTACGCCCCTGACGCTGAGCATCTCGCCGTACAGTATCACCAGCAGGT
>JBEGMZ010000451.1:0-5693 GCA_041182745.1 Acidobacteriota bacterium | reverse complement strand
AAGAAGTAGATGCCATCCGGGCCTGACAATTCCCGCTTTGGCCATCGCGCCGCTCTTCTCCTTGGCATTGGGGCGGCCATCTCCTCGCCGATTGCCGGCGGGGTTCTGCTTGGTTACTTCTTTGACCACCGACTCGGAACTTCGCCCTGGCTGAGTGTCACTGGACTTATCGTCGGTTCTGTTGGGGCGATTCTTGGGGTTCTGCGAATCCTGAGAAAGATTGAGTAGTCCGGGGGCCTCGCCGGCCCCCGGACCTGATGCTAACGCGCCATCTGCTCCAACCGCTCGATCCGCGCCTGGGTTGATGGGTGGGTGCTGAAGAGGCTGGCCAGCCCACCGCCCGAAAACGGATTGATGATAAAGAGATGCGCCGTTGCGGGCGAGCCTGAATGGATCGGGATCTGCCTGCTCCAGCCCTCGATCTTGCGGAGCGCATCGGCCAGCGCAAGTGGATCACCCGTCAGCCGCGCCCCCGTCTCATCCGCAACGAACTCCCGCGATCGTGAGATCGCCATCTGGATCATTGGCGCTGCCACCGCTGCAATCACCATCCCGAGAATCGCTACCAGCGGGTTCGGCCCGTCATCATCGTCAGAGCGTCCCCCAAAAAGTCCGCCCGTAAACATCGCAACCTGGGCCAGATACCCGATCGCTCCCGCCAGCGCCGCCGAGACCGTCATTATCAGTGTGTCACGGTTATTGACGTGCGCCAGTTCGTGCGCCATCACCCCTGCCAGTTCCCGCGGTGTCAACATCTCCATCAACCCTACCGTTGCCGCTACCGCAGCGTTCTGAGGATTGCGCCCGGTCGCGAAGGCATTCGGGGTCTGCTCCGGAATGATGTAGACCCGCGGCATTGGCATGTCTGCCCGCCGCACCAGGTCGGCAACCATCCGGTAAAGCTCCGGCGCCTCCGCCTCCGAGACCGGTTGCGCGTTGTACATCCGCAGCACGATCTTGTCCGACCACCAGTAACTGACGAAGTTCATTCCGCCGGTTATGAGCAGCGCCAGCAGCAGCCCACCCCGACCCCCCAGCGCCTGCCCGACAAAGAGCACCAGCGCCGTCAGCGACGCCAGCAGCACCATCGTCTTCAATCTGTTGTTTCCCATGTTCATTCCCCGTTCTCTCTCCCGACCGTCCCTGGCGCTCTATCGCCAGGATCGGCTCAGGTGTCAGTCAATAAGGAGAGCAGAGAGATAAAGCAAAGACCTTTTGCGCCATCTCCGCGCAAAAGGTCTTGATCCTTATCGCCGGTGCGCCGGATTGCTCCCGCAATCGTCCTGACGACATCACCGGATCCCCTGCGGGACGATCTACTCCCCTTCTGTAACTCCGCTCTCGATATTTACCTGATGGATGTACCGGCGTCAAGCCCCCCTATCTGCGGTGCAAGGAGCCAGCTTGCAACCCTCACGGCAATCGCATTATCAGGATGCGGGCCAGAGGCCCGCGCACCTGGCATCACTCAACTGCCCCGATTACCGCCGGCACTGTCAGGTCACGTGCAAGGCTACACGCACTTCGAGAAACCACAATCCCGGCAGGTATAGCAGCCACCGGCATACTCGATCTGGTGGCTCGAGCATTCCGGACAGGCGGTGATGACCTTTCGTGAATCGATCGTCACTGCCTGCTGCGGCTTCGCGTGGGACGCGGCAGCCGCCATTCCACCCGGAGACTGCGTGATCGCGAGCTTGGCGGCCGCACGGGCCGAATCGGGTTCATTCTGGAGTCGACGCCTCGTCAACAGGATACACTCGGCCACTACCTGCTCCGGCGAGGTGCAGAGCCGCTCATTGAACCAGACCGAGTGATTTCCAATCACCTTGTTCAGGCTCACGGCGACCTCCTCCGGTTTAAAGCCTCCCCGCAGCATCTTCGATGCCAGCAGACCGACCGAGACCGACAGACCTGCCCCGGTCGCGAAGACCTCCAGCACTCGCTCCCCATCGTGATTGACCGTCACGTAGAGGTTCTGATGGTCGAAGGAGATCTGCCAGGTTGAACCTGCCAGCTCCCGCGGTCGCTCAATCCGCGATACCATCTCGCGTGGCGCCTCCACCATCTCTGCCTGCTCGACCATCTTGTCCGCCGCGCTCGCCTCGGCTGCCGGCTCCGGCCTGGCCTGGCTCGTCACGGCCGTCAACACCTGGTCATCCCGTGATCCGTCACGATAGTAACTGACCGCCTTCACCCCCATCTTCCACGCCAGCCGATGTACCCGGTCGGTGTCGGCCAGCGAGTAACTCGATGGCGCGTTGACCGTCTTTGAGATCGAGTTGTCGACGTGATCCTGGAAGGCCTTCAGAACCCGCAGGTGATCGTCCGGATCGAGCGTCAGGGCGTCAACAAAGTATGACGGCAGCTGGTCACGATTCTCGACAATGTAGTTCGCCGCCCGTTCGATTGAGGCCGGATCGGAGTTGTCCAACTCGATACCGAGTACCTTGGCCGCCACCGGATGGGCGTAGGTGCGTGTCCCCAGCGTGTCACGCCGCACATAGGCATAGGAGAAGTTTGGCTCACAGCCCGAACTCGTCTCCGCCACCAGCGAGATCGTTCCGGTTGGCGCAACCGTCGTCACCTCGTAGTTTCGTGGCGTCAGGGGCAGGGAACGATCCAGCCCCACTTCGTTATAGATCAGGTCGTCGTAGAGCTCACGGTTTGGCTCGAACTCCGGCATCACCCCCTTCTCCGCTCCGAGCGCCAGCGAGGCCCTCCACGAACACTTGCGGAAAAAGTCCATCATCCGGCCGGCGTAGACCGCCGACTCCTCGCTTCCATAGGTGATCCGCTTCTTCAGCAACAGATCCGCAAAGCCCATCACCCCCAGCCCGACCGGGCGCGTCCGCTGAACCGTCTCGCGAATCTGCGGCAACGGCCAGTCACACGTGTCGATCACGTTGTCGAGGAATCTCACCGTCCAGTAGATATCGCTGGCGAAACGATCCCAGTCGAGATCGTCTGTCGCTTCATCGTAGTACTTTGCGACATCGATCGAGCCGAGATTGCAGGCGTTGTAGTCGTGCAGCATCTGCTCGGCACACGGATTTGAGGCCTTCTTCAACCCCATCGAATTGCGGAGCGGGTTGTGCCGGTTGACGTTGTCGATGAAGATGATCCCCGGCTCCGCCCAGCGATGGGTCGAGCCGATGATCCGCTCCCAGATATCGGGTGCAAAGACCAGCCCCGGTCGCGGCGGCGCTTCGCCGCGGTAACTGTAGTCACCACCCTCACCGTTGTTCGCCTTTGGGTCGTAGATCGGTCGCTCCCAGGGCTCCCCATTGAACTCGGTCTGGAACCACTCCTCGTTCTCCACTGCCCGCAGAAATTTGTCGCTGACAGTCACCGAGATGTTGAAGTTGGTCAGACTCTTCTGGTCGTTCTTAGCGTGAATAAAGCGGAGAATGTCGGGGTGCGCGACGGCCAGAATCCCCATATTAGCTCCCCGCCGCACTCCACCCTGCTTGACCGTCTCGGTCATCGTGTTGACGATCTGCATAAAGGAGACCGGGCCCGAGGCCATCCCGCGCCCCTCACCCACCGGCGTCCCCGCCGGACGCAGCCGCTCATAGGTCATCCCGGTTCCGCCTCCGCTCTGGTGGATCAGTGCGCACTGTTTCGCATGCTCCATAATCCCATCAAGCGAATCCGGGACCGGCAGCACGAAACAGGCCGCCAGCTGCCCCTTTGGCTTTCCTGCATTGACCAGGCACGGCGTGTTCGGGACGAAGGCCCGCTCCATCATCAGCCGTGTCATCTGGTACGTGAACTCCTCATGTCGTGACAGACTGGTCTCCGCCTTTGCAACGTGCGAGACCACCCGCTTCACGATATCCGCCCAGTGCTCGAGCGGGTTGCCCTGCAGATCCTTCAGGGAGTATCGCTTTGCCACTACCCGCTCCGCATTGATACCCAACGCTCCGGCATCTTCCGTGCCGGCTACCCGCATCACCATCTGCTTGCTTACGCTCATCGGTATTTCCTTGTCTGTTTTCGTCCGTTTTCGTCTGTTTTCCGGATACTTCTACCAGCGGACATATCTCCCGGTTCCACCTTCCGGTGATCGCCTCTTCTGGAGAGCATCACAGCCGGTTATTCCTGCTCAATTCTCAGTTCCTGACTCTCAGCTTGTCTCGACCCCTGCATTATCGGGCCTCACTTAATCGAAATTCTCAAAGGTGGGGTGGAACCGGTCCATTGGCTCGAGCCGGGCCGTGCAAGTTGCCAAGCCGGGCGGAGCAGCGCCGGGTGAGCCTTTTCCGATCCATTTCCTACCCTGTGTGTCTTCAGCGGGGCGAAATATATTCCACTAGATGCAGAGATGTCAACGGGTTTTCTCAACTACATATTGTGGTTTTGGCCACCCCCCAGGCTAAACCGTAGAACGATATGGCTTAATAATTTTTGCCCGGGTCGAAAGCCGAAAACGGAGAACTGACTGGCCACCAACTCTCCCGCCAGCGGTTCCGGACACGGTTTGCCTGTACCGGGTATGGGGTGCTAATCTGCTCTCATCACCGACCTGCCCGGAGCTGACTCACCTGAAAAAATCACGGTAAGTCGGGCACTCTGCCGTGTCGGAGAATGGCTGAAAGGGAAGGGGAACTGTAATGATTTTCTGGGTAGTCTCTCTCTATGCGCTGCTGGTTGCCGCTGGCGGCCTGATCGGCTTTATCAAGGCGGGGAGCAGCGCTTCACTCGTCGCCGGCCTCGGCGCCGGATTGATCCTTGGCGGTTCGGTCATCGCCATGACCCGCGGCGCTTTCCAGCCTGGCTGGTGGGTGGCACTGGTGGTGACCCTGCTTCTGCTCGCCCGTTTTGGGATGGCTGCGGCACGAGAGTTCAAGCTGATGCCGGGTGGGCTGGTCATCATCATGAGCGTCGTTGTTCTGATTACCCTGCTGACCAATCGCGGCAATTCCTGATCAACCGGGCCGGAATCATGCCGGCCTGGTCATCATCACCAACGATCTCTCAAACGATCTGCAGACAAGAACAATTTCAGGAGGCAAAGTACTGATGAGTAATGTCGTATATAAGGCAAAAACATTCGATCTCGGCGGGCTGACCGGAATCTCAGACGGCACCCTTGCCATGCACTTCAAGCTCTACGAGGGCTATGTCACCAACACCAACCTGCTCAACGAACAGATTGCCGAACTTGGTCGTGGCGAGATCACTCCAAAGGAGATGCCGGTCTATTCCGAACTGACGCGTCGGCTCGGGTTTGAATACAACGGGATGGTTCTTCACGAGTGGTATTTTGGCAACCTCAAGAACAATGGTGGCGGTGCGCCTGACTCCGGCTCTGCCTTCGTCAAGGCGGCTGAAGCCAGCTTTGGCAGCTTCGAGAGCTGGAAGAAGCACTTTGTGACCGTCGGCAAGATGCGTGGTGTCGGCTGGGCTGCAACCTACTCCGATCCGGTTACCGGACGTCTCTCCAACCACTGGATCAACCTCCACGAGACTGGTAACGTCGCCGGCTTCAGCCCGGTGCTCATTATGGACGTTTGGGAGCACGCCTTCATCCGTGACTACGCTCCGGTCGATCGGCCAAAGTATATCGAGGCCTTCTTCTCGAATATCGACTGGGCCGCCTGTGACGAGCGCCTGGCCCGGGGGGGCGCTGCCCGTCCGGTTGGCGCGTAGCGGATTCGCTGCCGATCTCTCACCGGATAGACAAAAAG
>JBEGMZ010000450.1:0-3736 GCA_041182745.1 Acidobacteriota bacterium | reverse complement strand
ATAAAATATATAGTAACAGTGTTCGATCAACGTTTTCGCCGTCACACTCGCTCGCTCTGCCACACGCTGGACACCGCACGGGGTGTCGGCTGGCATTTGCCGGGACGCCATCTCCACCGATATGCAACCGTGCGCCGGGCCACCCGTGACGCGCGGAGACCATTCCTGATGCAATTGGCTTGCCGCAACATTTTGCCCCATTTTACCGCTTTCTCAATCAATTATGCGACCAATCGTCCACTGGCTGTCGCAAAATGTCACAGCTTAAGATAGATCCTGCGTGCGCTGGCCTCTGGCTCGCCTCCTCTTTCAGCGAGGGGTGTAATTGACTATGATCGTGGAGTGGATAGTCAGAACGAAGGAGGTGAGAGGAGTGGAGGAGAGCTTTCTGGCGGAGATGGGGCGGGCGGAGCGGACATTGGCGCGGCGTGATCCGGTGCTGCGCGGGTTGATCGATCGTTACGGGCCGTGCACGCTTCGGCCCCATTCGCGCCATTTCGAGACTCTGGTCAATTCGATCGTCTCGCAGCAGCTCTCGACCCGGGCCGCCGCGACGATCTTTGCCCGCTTTCGCGCGCTCTATCCGGGGCGGAGATTTCCGTCAGCGACGGCGATTCTGGAGACTCCGGATGAGTCGCTGCGCGGAGTCGGGCTCTCGTTTCAGAAGATCGGCTACATTCGGGATCTCGCGGAGAAGGTCGGGCAGGGCGGGTTGAGGCCGGCGCGGCTGACCGACCTGGATGACGCCGAGGTGATCCGCGTGCTGACCGGGGTGAAGGGGATCGGCGTCTGGACGGCACAGATGTTTCTGATCTTTTCACTGGGGCGGCTCGATGTCCTGCCGGTCGGAGACCTTGGCATACGAAAGGCGATCCGTGACCGTTTCGGGCTCGCCGCACTGCCCGAAGCGGGTGAGATCGAAGCGCTGGCCGGCGAGCGCCGCTGGGCTCCGTGGCGTTCGGTCGCCTCGTGGTATCTCTGGCGGAGTCTTGAGAACTGAGAGCCGGCCTCATCCGGACCGCAAAAAGGGGGGATGCCGGCGTCGGCAGCCCCCCTTTACCAGGATCCTGGGTTACGATCCACTCGGTGGAACGATCCGGAGATCAGTTCCGTGAGGGTCTCGACGGCGCACCGCCGCCCGGCGCTACTCCGCCGCCCATCCCGCCATCCATTCCACCCATCCCCCCACGCGATGGGGCTGGAGAGGCGAGAATGACCGGAGCGGACATCCCTGTCGATCGGCTCATTCCGTCACCCATCCCGCCAATTCCGCGGCCCGGGCCCTGGCCGATGCCGGAGTCCATTCCCTGGCCCATAACGCTTATGCGCCGGTTCTCCATATCGCGCTGGATCACCGAACGGTCGCTTCCAGTGATCACCCGCCCGGGCGTTGATGGATTGTAGGGGGGCAGTACGCCCGATCCGCTATTCACCCCGCGCTGACCGTAACCATACATCGAATAGAGGTTCCGGTAGAGCAGGCTGTTAAGGCAGGTGAAGCAGTCACCGAATGAGTTGAAGAAGCTGAAACCGTAAGCCGACCAGAAGAGGCCATTGCGTGGGATGAAGGTGTAGCTCCCCGAGAGCGGGTCAAAGATCCAGCCGGAGGCGAGCGATCCGGCGCTGCGCGACTGGCTGAGAGCGCTGCTGTTGGCCTCGACCAGTGTCCGTGCCCGTCCAAAGCTCCAGACATCGAAATCATCGTAGGCGTCGCGATCGATCTTCGCCAGCTCGGGCAGAACCGAGGCCTTGAAGAGCGCGACCTTGCCGCGGCCGACCTTCTCCCCTTCGTTCGCCAGCACCTGCTCGCGGGTTCCGGTTCTGATCTCACCCTGACGAACCGAGACCCGGGTCGCGCCGGCAATGAGGTCGAACCGAACCAGACCATCGCGGCGCGCAAAGAAGGCCCCGTTCGGAGTCCCGATGCGGATTGGCGTCTGCTTGTCGATCTCGCCGACCTCGAGGATGGCCGACCCGCTGATCAGCTCGAAGTTGATGCTGGTCAGGCTGGTGTCGATCGCCCGGATCGAGCTCTTCTCGTCAAGGCGGAGATATGTTCCGGGATTGAGCAGAACCTCGGCAAAGGAGGCCGCCTCGGTCGCAAGCAGATCTCCCCGGCGCATCTGTGTTCCCATCAGCGCCCGGCCACGCTCGTCGTCGACGCTGTCCTGGCGGGTGATGAAGACACGACCATCCGCCCGGTTGACGAAACCGGCCTTCGTCGAGATGAGATGCTGACCCTGGAGCGTACCGGCACTAACTGTCAGCGCCAACGCCAACAGCGCCAGCCGCCCGATACCTGTCGATAATCTGTAACCCCCGCTCTGTGTGGCCATCCTCGACCTCCTGTCGGTACTATCTGCCAGTACCCGCTTTAGATATTCCCCGAAATGTATGCTCTGCCGCAAAGTCCTGATAGTGAGACTCCTGATATGAGTCGGCAAAATCGATCGGTTGCGGAGGACACCTACTTTAAGACCAGTCTCCAGCAGCCCTCATTGTCTCGCTCTCTTGAACGGAAATCAAAGGTAAAGTTTGCGATCGGCAAAATAAAAAAGGGGCGGAGTCAGCCGGTGAGAGCCTGCAGGTGGGTGAGGACGCTCCCGCCGAGCGTGTCGAGGTTGTAGCCACCTTCGAGGCAGGAGACGATCCGGCCACCGGCGGTGGTCTGGGCGAGCTGTTTCAGCTCGCGGGTCATGGTGGCGTAACAGTCGTCGGTCAGCAGCAGGTTTCCGAGGGGATCGGACTCGTGGGCATCGAATCCGGCCGAGATGAGCAGAAGATCGGGTGAGAAGAGAGCCGTGATCCGCTCCAGTCCCTGGCGAAAGAGACGGAGGTAGTTCGCAGGGGGGGTGAGAGGCTGGATCGGGACGTTGAGTGTCGTTCCCTCACCGGCACGGATGCCGCGCTCATTCGCTCCTCCCGTTCCCGGATACAACGGGTATTGGTGGAGGCTGAAGTAGAAGACGGAGGGATCCTCGTAGAAGATCTCCTGGGTTCCGTTGCCGTGGTGAACATCGAAGTCGACGATCAGGACACGTCTGATCGTCTCCGGATAGGTGGCAAGAGCATAGCGGGCGGCGATGGCGACGTTGTTGTAGAGGCAGAAGCCCATCGCTCGTCCGGATGTCGCGTGGTGACCGGGAGGACGGCAGGAGACGAAGACCTGGTCGGCCTCGCCGCTGACCACGGCGTCGACCGCCCGGCAGGCTCCACCGGCGGCGAGGCGGGCCGCCAGCTCCGACCCGCTGCTGACGATCGTGTCCGAGTCGAGCTGGGCATACTCGTAGATGGCCGCCTCGAGGCTTGCCTGCTGCACCGCTTCGATCGCTCGCTCCTCGTGGCAGAGCCGCAACTCCCCGTGGGTCGCTGGTCGAGGATCGATCTGAACGAGGCCCGACCAGTAGTCCTCCTCGGCCATCAGGCGACTCAGGATCGAGTGGTATCGCTCCCGCCGCTCGGGGTGATCGCCCGTATCGTGCCGCAGATATTCGCTTGAACAGATAAGTCCGGTTGCCATGGCGAGATAGTACGCTTCAACAATCCGTCAGGCAATGCCTGCTATGCCTGCGAGGTCGGCCGGAGATGCTGGTGAAACGAGGGGGCAGTCGTCCGGTCAGCTCGGCCGATCGAGCAGCTCGCGCAGCTCCGGCTGGCGTTTCCGCAGCTCAAGCCAGATCGGGAAGATGTCCGGAGTTTGAAGCCAGACGCTGAACCAGCGGGCGATCTCCTGCTG
>JBEGMZ010000449.1:0-4592 GCA_041182745.1 Acidobacteriota bacterium | reverse complement strand
AGAATCTGGCTGATCCGAATCTGGCTGATCCGGATCTGGCTGATCCGGATCTGGCTGGTCCGGATCTGGCTGGTCCGGATCAGAGAGGTCCGGGCGCTCATCTGCCGGTTCTGACTGGCCTCTTCCACCCGATCTCAAGGCGGCCCAGGACTCAATCAGCTCCTGCAGCGTCGCGTCGGACTTCATGCTGGCAGGGCCAACCCGATCAGGGGTGACAGACCGTTCACCGTGCCGGCACCTGTCACAGCCAGCACATCCAGCACGTCCGACCCCTCCGCCACCTCCAGCACCTTCGCCAAGCTGATTATTCGCATCACTCCCGTCACCCCACAGCGTCTATTTTCAACTCTTCTGCCAGTTTCGACTCTTCTGCCAGCTCACGCTGCTGGCTCTCCTGCCTGCTTACCCTGCTCGCACCTCTACTTGCACCTCTACTTACACCTGTACTTGCACCTCTACTTGCACCTCTACTTACACCTGCTGACTCCCAACCTCCCTCTCACCATCCACTTGATAAAGACGGGTTTTTCACAAGTTGATTCCACCCCCGAATAATTTTTGTTGTCGATTGAGGAAAGGGGGAGACCAGGCAAAGATCGGCCCCGAAAGAGAGCGCAGCCCGGCCTGCCAGAGCCCGTACCGGTCATATTGCCGGACACGATCTGGCAAACTGGGGACGCGATTATTATGCTGGGAGGGGAGAGAAAGCGAGACCGGGCAGGATGCTCAGGGTTGAACACCGCCCGGTCTCTTCGGAAGCAGGACTGTCAGAACTGATCAGGCTCCGGCAGGATCGATCTTCCCGGCTGTAAATCCGAGATCCACGATCGCCTGGGCCGCCTTTTTGGGGTTGAACTTGCCCTCCCGGGCGAGCTTGGAGAGAGCAGCGGCGGCGATCGCCTCGGCGCTGATCTCAAAGTGGTGACGCAAATGTGGCCGATCCTCGCTGCGTCCAAAGCCATCGGTTCCGAGCGAGACAAGCCGATTGCCCAGCCAGGGTGAGAGCTGATCCGGTACGATCTTCATGTAGTCGGTCGAGGCAATGATCGGCCCCTCCGCACTACCGAGCGCCTGGAGGATGTAGGGCACCTGCTCCGGTTCGGTCGGATTGAGCCGGTTGCGCCGATCGACCCGGAGAGCGTCACGCCGCAGTTCATTGTAGCTGGTGACACTCCAGACATCGGCCTGAACCTTGTACTGATCGGCGAGGATCTGCTGTGCCCGCAGCGCCTCGGGGAGCATCGGACCGCTGCCAAGAAGCTGAACCTTCGCCTTCCCGGCGGCCGCCTTGAGCTTATAAATCCCGCGAATGATGCCCTCAGTGACCCCCTCCGGCATCGGCGGCTGAACGTAGTTCTCGTTGTAGAGGGTGATGTAGTAGAAGAGATCCTCGTGCTCACCATACATTCGGCGGAGTCCATCCTGGACGATGACGGCGATCTCATAGGCGTAGGCCGGATCATACGCCGCGCAGGTCGGGACGGTACTGGCAAGAACAAGGCTGTGGCCATCCTGATGCTGGAGCCCTTCGCCATTGAGGGTCGTGCGGCCGGCGGTGGCCCCACAGAGAAATCCTTTGCCACGCGAGTCGGCGAAGGCCCAGATGAAGTCACCAACCCGCTGAAAGCCGAACATCGAGTAGAAGATGTAGAACGGGATCATCTCGACGTTGTAGTTGGCGTAGGCGGTTCCAGCCGCGGTGAAGGAGGCCATCGAGCCGGCCTCGGTGATCCCCTCCTCGAGGATCTGTCCCTCTTTCGACTCCTTATAGTAGAGGAACATATCCGAGTCGTGTGGGTCGTAGAGCTGCCCCTGGCTGGCGTAGATGCCGACCTGGCGGAAGAGCGACTCCATACCAAAGGTGCGGGCCTCGTCCGGGATGATTGGGACGATTCGTCGGCCGAGATCCTTGTTCTTTGTCAGAAGCTGGGTCAGGACGCGAACCATCGCCATCGTCGTCGAGACCTCGCGCCCCTGCGAGCCATCGGTCTGCTCCTTGAAGAAGTCAAGGGCGGGAGTTGGCAGCGACTCCTTCGGGAACTGGCGCTGCGGATAGTAGCCGCCAAGCGCCTTGCGCCGTTCGTGAAGATAGATCACTTCGCGGCTGTCGGCCGGTGGCACATAGATCTTCGCCGCAATCGCGTCCGACTCTGAGATCGGCAGATCGATACGCTTGGTGAAGTTGACGAGGTCGGTCTCGTCGAGCTTCTTGGACTGATGGGCGAGGTTGCGCCCCTCGCCGCCCGACGGACCAAGCCCATAGCCCTTGATCGTCTTGGCGAGGATGACCGTCGGCTGGCCCTTGTGGTCGGAGGCTCGACGGTAGGCGTTGTAGACCTTGTGTGAGTCGTGACCACCGCGCCGAAGATTCCAGAGTTCGTCGTCACTCCAGTCCTTGACCAGTTCGAGGAGCTCGGGGTACTTGCCGAAGAACTTTTCGCGCAGGTAGGCGCCGTCGCGGGTGCGGAAGCTCTGATACTCGCCATCGACACACTCGGCCATGCGCCGCAGCAGCAGCCCCTGCGGATCGCGGGCGAAGAGCTGATCCCAGACGCGGCCCCAGAGACATTTGATGACGTTCCAGCCAGCGCCGCGGAAGGCGGCCTCAAGTTCAGTGACGATCTGGCCGTTGCCACGCACCGGGCCGTCGAGCCGCTGGAGATTGCAGTTGACGACGAAGATCAGGTTGTCGAGCTTCTCACGCGCCGCGAGGGTGAGCGAACCCATCGACTCCGGCTCATCCATCTCGCCGTCACCGAGAAAAGCCCAGACCTTGCGGTCAGTAGCCGGAATCAGCCCACGGTTCTCGAGGTAGCGCATGAAGCGGGCCTGATAGATCGAATTGAGCGAGGAGAGCCCCATCGAGACCGTCGGAAAACGCCAGAAATCGGGCATCAGCCACGGGTGGGGGTAGGAAGAGAGGCCGGGCGTATCGCGGAGTTCGTGACGGAAGTTGGCGAGATGCTGCTCATTGAGCCGGCCCTCAAGGAAGGCCCGGGAGTAGATCCCCGGCGAGGCATGCCCCTGAAAGTAGATGTGATCTCCCGGCAGCGATTCGCCATTCGGACCGCTGATACTTCCGCGGAAGAAATGGTTGAACCCGACCTCCATCAGCGTGGCCACGGAGGCATAGGTCGCAATATGGCCGCCAATTCCGGCGTCCCGCTTGTTCTGGCCAACCACCATCGCCATGGCGTTCCAGCGGATGACGCTCTTGATGCGCCGCTCGATCTCGAGATCGCCCGGATAGGGAACCTCCTCGCCCGGCTGAATGGTGTTGCAGTAGGGGGTGTTGAACTGGATCGGGATCTTTACCCCCTTGGCACGCGCACGGTCAGAGAGCTGCTTCAGCAGATAGGCGGCACGTGCCGGCTGATCATCACCCAGGATCTGCTCCCAGGCTTCAAGCCACTCGGACGTCTCCTGCGGGTCGCGATCGACCGCGTCCCGATCGATCTCACTGTTGAGCTGCTCATCAAGGCTGGCTTTAGATTGCATATGATCTGTTCCCCGGTTCTGAAGATGATTCTCCCAGAAAAGTGAGATCATATCATCATGGGTCAAAACCGAAAAACGATTTCGGGCTCTCTCATTCGAACGGGTTGGACGACAGATCGTGGCAATCTCATTATGGATCGAGAGGGTCTTCCAATTAGTGATCACCCCCGAAGCCACGCGGCGGCGAAGATCGCTGGCACTAAAGTGCGATTGCGCTGGACGGCGGATCGATCGTCCGATCGCAGCCCGGCCGCCCCTTTTTTCGACGGTGATTACGGGTTGGTTGACTCGGAAGCGGGAGACGTCCCATACTGCTGTTGTAACCAATATCGAGTGAGAGTATCGAGTGAGAGGTGGTAACTATTCGACAGATCGAGGGAAGAACATCGGGATTGAAACCGAACCAGTTGCGGCGGCTGGAGAAGATGTACCAGCGCCGGATTCCGGCGGCGGAGATCGTGACAAGCGACTTTGCGCGGCAGCTGACTGAGCTTTCGCACGAGCTGGGGAGGCAGATCGGAGTCCTGGTCGACCGCAAGGGGCATGTCGAGCATGTCGTCATCGGGGATGCGACGAAGATCGTGCTGCCGGCCCAGGATCGATCGCGGCTCGGGCAGTCACGTTTCAATGGTCTGCGGTGTCTGCACACCCATCTGCGGGGCGAGGCGGGGCTGACGCGTGACGACCTGACCGATCTGGCGCTGCTGCGACTCGACCTGATGGTGGCGATCGACGTCGATCCGAAGACCGGCCTGCCGGGCAATATGCACACGGCCCACCTCCTGCCGATTGGTGCCGGGCGCGAACGCGAGCCGGAGATTGAAGGTGAGACGGAAATGTTCCGCTTCTTCGATCCGTCGCCACCCGGGCGATTGGAGGTCGACTTTCTGGAGCTGATCGAGTCGCTTGAGGCGGAGATGGCGCGGAACCGCGGGGCGCGGAAGGCGTCAGATCTGCGGGAGCGGGCGATTCTGGTCAGCGTGACGACCGGGACGAGCGCCGAGGCCCGCGACTCGCTCGACGAGCTGCGTGAGCTGGCAACCTCCGGAGATCTGATGGTGCTCGATGAGATCATCCAGCGCCGACCGTCGCTC
>JBEGMZ010000448.1:0-15325 GCA_041182745.1 Acidobacteriota bacterium | reverse complement strand
CCCGGAAGTATGATCCTGCCACGGGCATCGATCACGAACGTCTCCAGTCGTGGCTGGATCGATGTCGCGATCGAGACGATTCTCCCACCATCAATAAGCAGATCACCAGTCAGGATCCGATTGTCTGAATCGATCGTGACCAGTGTTCCACCCTTGATGAGGATCTCTTTTGGTTTCAACTTCGGAAGGGCTCTAAAATTTCACTGACCGGGACACACTTTCCGACGACCCGTCTGATCGGAAAGATCGCTCCTTTTTCTAGGTGTTGGTCAAGAAAGTTCCACCGGACGTAGCCGTTGTCACTCTCCGGTTCAAGCAGGTAGAAGATTAGCGCGGCTAAAGGTTGGGTTGTCCGGATGAGAATCGAGCCCGCCGGCCAGCTCATCTCGCTGCTGCTGTGTGCTCCACGCAGACGTACCTCTTGGTGGCCTTGGAAGACCCGACCCGATCTGGTAATCGAACCGATTGTAAAGGTTTCCGTTCTTACCGTCAGTGGGGCCGTCAACTTCTCGATGATAACCCCGTGGCGGGCAAGATTTGCCATCACTTCCTTCATTGTGTCATCGGGAGTGAATATATAGGCAGAAGGGAGAGCGGTGCTTCGAAGAGGCTTGAATAGACCGTAGTCCGGCATTAGGACAGGTGTCGCGCTCTCTTCCTGCATCAGCGTCATGTCGCGACCTGATCGTGGGTTCCTTACTTTTCTGACCTCACCAACCAGGATAGGAACCTCTTTCGACAGCGGAGCGATCTCAAATTCGAGCCCCTGAGGACGTCTTCGACCACGAGCCAGGTCATCATCAACTCGTCGGATGAGCGAGGTAATTGATCCAGCATGGAGACTTGAGTATTTGAGAATCTCTTCAACAAAGGCCTCTGTTACTTCGACCCGTCGCCGAAAATCAAGATAACTGTAGGCTTCTGAGAGAATGGTGAGCCGGTTGCGGAGTCCAACATAGTTATTTCCGAACATTGGTCGATGGTCAAATGTTCGCCAGACCCTGGTCTGTGGTTCGTCTGAAGGCATGGCTGCTCGTCCGGATCGTTGCAGCTCGAAAGTCTCCGACTCGCGGCTCAATCGCTCTTTTGTCGAGTAATTTCCATAATAGTAGGTCCGGAACCCGTGGTAGCGGAGCATTGACCGGCGAATCGCCGGAAGCATACGCTGTCGCTCGTAAGCGATGAGTCGCGAGTCAGCGTTTGGGTTGAGTGTTGGCGAGTAGGTCAGGTGGTATCCGTGATAAGACCCGTTCGAGGTGTGCAGATCTACCGTCAGGTGTGGATCCCAACGGTTCAACAGCCCGACCAGTGCCCGTGCTTCAACCGACTCAAGTTTCATATAGTCACGGTTGAGATCGAGCCCCTTTCCATTCTCGCGCGTTCCTACTCCGCCCAGTGGGCCGTTCTGGGCGGTTCGGTTACTGACTGCAATCCGCTCATTTCCATCGGCATTATAGATTGGCGCGATCAGGACAACGAGCTTATCGAGCAGGTGGCGAAGATCTCCCACCGCCAGCCGTCTCGAAATGTGCTGAACCGCCTCTTTCCCCTCGACCTCACCGGCGTGAATGTTGGCCATTATGAACACGACCGGCCTGCCGCTTCGTTGTGCTTCCGAAGGTTGACTCACTGGCGGATTCGAAAGAATGAGTAAGGGGATGGTGCGGCCCTCTTCCGTCCTCCCAAAACTGGTGACTCGAATCAGATTGCTCCGCTGCTGCAGCGAGGTGACAAACTTCATCACATCGTCATACCGACTTGTCTCCTCGAAGTTTGTCTCTTCAGCCCTCGATCGGACTCCAGACTCAATTGTTTGTGCCATGTGATTCTCCAACGAAATAAAGGAGATTGTCAGACCCAGCAGGAGTGTCGCTCTTCTCATGACTGATCCTCGCGCGGTCGAAGGTAGCTTACCGCCAGCCGAGAGTTATGAACATCGTCAGGATCAGGCGGCGACTCTGAGCATTGAACCGACGGAACCAATGCAATAGAAAGCGCACCAGGCTCTAACCGTGCTCACTGGCTGACTTTCAATTACGATCTGGATCCCTCTTTATTGACCAACTTCTCATTAGCCCCGTTTGAGCAGATTGAGAACTTTTCTCGCCTGACCCTGGAACATCGACATTGTTCCGATATAACCATAGCCGACGAGAAAGATCATCAGGAATGGGATCGTCGCGTAGATGTGACTCCGATAAGCGTAGTAGACAGCGAAGAGAAAATAGCAGGCAAAGCCGAGCTCAAGCACCGGGAGCCAGCCCTTGCGGCGTCGATACTTGACCGCCACCTGCAACCAATTGTCACTGCTGTTCTCCATCCGGTATTTGGGCGTACGGACAAACCCGGACTTAATACCAAGTAGCGCCTCCAGAACTGCGCGGGTATTTGAAAAGACCATCCCAATTCCTACCGCCATCGCCAGCGGTATCAGCCAGAATCGTCTCCACTCATGTGGGTAACGGTAGCTGATTGCCGTGCCATAGAAACTGACAACCGAGATGGTCGCAAAGATCATCAATGGCACGTCAAGCAGAAACATATGGAACAGACCCTGGTTGAACCTCACAATCAGTATCGGAACGTGCAGCATACTGAGAACAATCAGAAAAAGCGCAGCACAGTTGCCAAAAAGTCGGAAGAACAACTCCACTTTCTGCTGCCGGCTCAGAGAGGGATGATGCCAGATTCTTGGCATCAGCTTGAGACCCACCTGGACCAGGCCCTTTGCCCATCTTCGCTGCTGAGCCTTAAATGCATTGATATCGACCGGCAGTTCAGCCGGGACATCATCATCAACGAGGTAGACAAAACGCCAGCCCATCAGCTGGGCCCGGAAGCTGAGATCGGTGTCCTCAGTCAATGTGTCGTGTTGCCAGCCGCCACTGTACTCGATCGCTTCGCGTCTCCACATCCCAGCCGTTCCATTAAAGTTGAAGAATGCGCCGGTTCGATTTCGCGAAGTCTGCTCAACCACAAAATGGCCATCAAGAAAGACCTCCTGCAGACGTGTCAGCAATGAGTAGTTGGCATTGATATGCCCCCATCTCATCTGAACCATTCCCACTCGTTCATCAGAGAAGAAATCGACCATTCTCCGAAGCGTATCCGGGCGTGGCATGAAGTCAGCATCAAATATCGCCACCAGTTCACCTTTCGCCAACTTCATTCCGTTCTCAAGGGCTCCCGCCTTGAACCCGGTTCGATCGGTCCGGTGAATGTAGCAAATGTCGAGACCCTGTTCCTTATAACGGGCGACCGTTGCCGCGGCCAGACTGGTCGTCTCGTCGGTCGAGTCGTCTAGGACTTGAATCTCAAAGCGGTCACGAGGATAGTCCAGTGATGCTACCGATTCAATCAGCCTTTCGACAACGTAAAACTCGTTGAAGAGAGGGAGCTGAACCGTAATTCTGGGCAGTGTGGCGTCGCTGAAGCGGGACTTCGGTTCGGGTCTGACATTTCGGTAGCGCCAAAATTGGTAGACCATTCGTAGGCGATACACGCCAAGTACGGCCAGTAACATCAATATTCCAAAGTAGAGCAGGATAATGAACAGGTCGAAGTTATCCAGCGAATAGAGGTAACTGATGTTGTCCCGTCCGTGCCGAAGAATCGGATCGAGCGCGATCTTCACTTGTTCGGGAGAGGGGATTTGCAATAGTGGCAGCATGTTATTCATTCTCGAATCTAAACCAGTGTTGTACTTCAGAATAGAACCTACCCTGCAGAATAAGATCAAGTTTTGATCATAGCCGATGTAATCCACTTGTCAAATGGGGTCAGTTCGGGCAGTGTCATTGCCGAAAAGGGTCGTGATGCTGATCCGGAGAGCACTGCGCTGCCTTTGTGACAGCCAGAAATTTGCGACGATCAAAACTCTTCAGCAATGAATCCGTTCTAAGGTAAGGCCATACAGAGTTGAGATCGGTGGTGACACATCTCCAGCGTGCCTTGATGCGATCGCCTTGACTACAGCCTGATTTTAATCATAAACCATGCATATTTACTTGACTTGAGGGGAAGAATACCGGTAGAACATACCTGCTGGCGTCGATCAGCAAAAACAGCAAAAGGGTGCATTGGGTGTGACGAGGGTCACGGTTCCTGGTGCGAATCAGCCCTGACCGACGTTGAGCTCAGCCAAACGCAGTTAACCGTAAAAATCAGAGAACGGAGTCACTATGCAACGTCGCAGAATGGACTCGATACTCTCTTCCTTTGTACGGGAAGAGGATCCTCTCGAACAGGAACGCCTTCTCGCGGAGTTACTCTCAGTCGAGGCGCAGCCAATCATCGGGCGTGTTCTACGCCAACAGCTTGGTCTCTTCTTCAATGGTTCCAGCAAGGGACGGCAGGGCAACATCGCTGCCGATATCCATCACGAAATAGTCACCCGCATAGTTGAGCGGTTGAGGCGGCTGCGATCAGGTAACGCCAATGATGAGAGGCGGGATATAAGCGACTTTGGTTCTTATGTTTCCAGAATCGCCAAAAATGTCTGTCACGATTTCCTTCGTGAAAAATACCCAACCCGACACAGTCTGAAGAGCCGAATCCGCTACCTTCTCAGCGCTAAACCAGAATTTTACATCCAGAGATCAGAAGACTTTGTCACGTGGTGCGGATTGTCAGAATGGAAGGATCGGGTATCTGAACCAGTTCAACTTGCCGATGAAGAGCTGATTGAAAGGGTACAGGAGAGGTTTCAGTTGAATAAGAACAGTACCAACCTCGCACTGGCACCAGTTCTTGAGGGGCTCTTCGTCGAAAATGGTACGGAAATCGAGGTTGATCGTCTGGTAACTCTTGTGACGCAGGTGCTTGGATCCTCGGAGACAGTTGTCGAATCACTTGATACCACATTGAAAGAGGTTCACACCAACCTGCCGGATCTGCGCCCGCGGGCCGATCAGACGATGGAAGACCAGGAAAGGCTTCGGTCATTGTGGAATGAAATTTTGAAGTTACCAATCACGCAGCGAAAACTGATTCTCCTCAGCAATCTTGATGTTGTGGGCGATGACCTCTGGAGCTTGTTCCTTGAATCGGGAACGGTGCTGCCCTCTCATATTCTCGAGGCGATTGGAATCTCACACAAAGAGTTTATGTCCCTTTGGCCGCGGGTACCTCTCAGCCTGAGCGATCTTGCCGACCATCTTGCCCTCACCCGAGATCAGGTTATCCGGAGCCGATTTCAGGCCCGAGACCGACTTAAGAAGCGCCTGCAGAAAAAGAAGGCGAATAAGGTCTCCAGACAGGTGTCCACAAGGGAAAAGGGGTGAGACCTAATCGGTCTCACCCCTCTTACGATCAGTCCGGATTGCCGATGGCTCATTTGTTCTTTGCTGTTACTACTATCGGCGCACTATTTCTTGTCAGCATCGCGTTCAGTTTGGTCATTCTTTCGGATACCTCACGCCCAACTTCTCTGATCAGGGTCGTTGCCCGAGGCAAAAGATCGGAAAACAATTCCTTCTGGGCGGTTGTGGGTGCCGCATTGACTCCCTGAATTGAGGAGAGAAGGGATCCGAGCTGTTCGACAATTCGGGATGTGCCCCGATATCCAAGGCCCTCTGTCGTTGGGGAGGCCAGTCTGGCAATCATCTCGTCGATCATCTTCAGTTCTGCTTCGATGGCAGTGCGAAGATCGGTTGACGTTTCCGGCATCTGTTCGCGCACAGTGCGCTCTATCTGCTGCAACTGCTGCTTGATCCCGTCGAGTGTTCGGAGAGTCCTATTGGCTTCCGATATGACATCCCGAATTTGGATTGAGGCTTCGTACTGTTCCTGAAGAGAACGATCGGAAGCTTTGACCAGTGGGTCAAGCAGAACAGAGATCTTTTGCTCGTGAGTTTCATCTCCGACCATCAGCCGGACGGTGTAGGTTCCAGGCAGTACCAAGGGACCACGAGGACCACCACCTCCGAACATCTCACCTCTCTCACTGCTGTTGGATAATCGTCGGCGTGTTGAGCCCTCCTCGCCGAGATCCCAGGTCGTGCGGTTGAATCCGGGTTCACGCGGCACTGTCCCAAGCTCCCGTATCAACTTGCCGGACTGGTTGAAAATCTGGATCACAACCCGGGTCTTAGCGTCAGGCTTTTCCTTCAGATAGTAGGTCAGCAGTGCGCCATTTGGTGGGTTTGGCGCGGCAAATTGTTTATCTCCAATACCGTACCGGGTGAATCGAGTGGTGAATCGCAGCGTCGTGCGGGGCTCAAAGAGGTGGTTGCGATTCGACAGAAGATCAGGAGTTGTCTGTTGTATAACCCTCGCATCATCAAAAATCCAGAAACCTCGACCGTGTGTCGCCAAAATAATATCGTTTTCACGAGGGTGGACAACGATGTCGTGAACGGCAACCCGGGGCAGGTTCTTCAGCCCAAGGTCAATCCAGTTGAGACCACCATCGTAGGTCGCAAAGAGGCCGAGCTCAGTCCCGGCATACAAGAGGTTAGGGTTTCGTGGATCCTCCTTCAGGACGTGGACATACGCACTGCCAGGCAGATTGCCGGTAATGTTAGTGAAGCTCTTTCCTCCATCGGTCGTTTTAAAGACCAGCGGGCGGTAATCGTTGAGCATATGGCGGTCGAATGAAACATATGCAAGACTGTCTGAGATCGCCGAGGGTTCAATGTGTGAGACCGATGAGAATTTAGGCAAATCGGGAATATTCCCGGTGACATTGGTCCAGTTGCGGCCATCATCGACCGTCAACTGAAGATTTCCATCATCAGTTCCAGCCCAGATCATTCCAGCACGCTTGGGGGATTCGTTGACGCTGATGATAGTGCAGTGATACTCAGCGGTGGTGTTCTCAGTCGCAATCGGCCCGCCAGCCTCCTTCAATTTGTCGGGGTCGTTTGTTGTCAGATCTTTGCTAATTACGCTCCAGGTTTGACCGAAGTCGGTCGATTTGAAGAGGAAATTTCCCGCGAGGTAGACCGTTGTCTTTCCGTGTGGTGAGAAGACAAGAGGTGAGTTCCAGTGAAAACGGTATTTCTGGTTCGAAGCCGCTCCACCACTTCCACCAACCCAGGGCTTGACCAGCTGCTGCTCGCGGGTTCGCATATCAGTCAGAACGACATTTCCTCCCTGCGAGAGAGAGAGGTAGAGATCCGGATTATCAGGATGGTTGATCACTTTGAATCCATCACCAAAACTGACCATTCGCCAGTCATCATTGAGAATACCGGCTGGTTCACGAGTTCGCCCGGGGCCCGTCCAGCTGCCATTGTCCTGCATGCCACCCATTACCTGGTAAAATGGAATACTTTGATCGGCAAAGACGTGGTACGGCTGGGCAAGTGGCAGGTTGTTCACGTTTTCCCACGATTCGCCGTGGTCATAGCTGACCGCAACCCCACCATCATTACCAACCCAGATTCGTTCTGGGTTGAGTGGGTCGATCCACATTGCGTGATAGTCGATGTGGATACGAGGTGCGATCGCCCGGTGCGTCCGTCCACCATCGATCGACAGAAAGAGAGGGGATGATATTGAGTAGATCCGATTCTCGTTTTGCGGGTCAACCCGCAGGTCGGTGTAGTAGAAGCCACGCGAAACTATATCGGCCTGTTTCGACATCAGACGGAAGGTCTCACCTTTGTCATCGGACCGATACAGAGTTCCATCCTTGCTCTCGGTCATGGCGTATACAATGTTCGGGTTGCCGGGGGCGACTTTGACACCGATTCGGCCAACCAGCTTTGGCAATCCATTGGTGAGTCGCTTCCAGGTTCGCCCTGAATCGATCGACTTATAGATCCCACTCTTTTCACTTCCGCTCACAAAAGTCCACGGCTTGCGCTCAAACCGCCACATTGCTGCATAGACGATGTTCGGGTTGAGCGGGTCGATATCCATATCAGCAACGCCGTGCTCTGCATCAAGATAGAGAGTCTTTCGCCAGGTTGCACCTCCATCGGTCGTGACAAAGACTCCTCGATCCTCGTTCGGGCCAAAGGTATGGCCAAGCGCACCAACAAAGACTATCTCCGGATTTCGTGGGTGGACCAATATCCGGCTGATATATCTGGTCTCTTTTAATCCGCGATGCTCCCAGGTACGGCCACCATCATTGGATCGGTAAATTCCGTCGCCAAACGAGACACTGTTGCGAGGGTTGCCCTCTCCAGTGCCAGCCCAGATAACCTCGGGGTTGCCCGGATCAAGAGCAATGTCACCAAGGGAGATGGTTCCCTGTCGTTCGAAGATTGGTTGCCAGGTGATACCGCCGTTGACGGTCTTCCACAAGCCTCCCGAAGCTGACGCGACATAGACAATCTTTGGGTTACCCGGAACTCCCTCGACGTCAGTAACACGACCGGCGAAGATTGATGGTCCGATCGAACGCCACTCAAGTTGTTCGAACGATTTTGAATTTTGTGCCCACGCAAGTGTGCAACACAACAAGGTAAAACAGCTGGCGTGCAGGAATCTGGTACCACTGCGCATAGCCCCTAGCCTCCCAGGTTGAACATTTTTGTTATAGTAGCTGCCAAAGTGAGAATCTAACGGGTCGGATCTGGAAACGCAAAAGAGGTGAGATCGTGGATGAAAATATCCGGCTGATGGCCTACTCGGATCCAGTCGGGAGACGCTTTCCAAGAATTCGGTACAGGTCTTTTGTGACAGATTGAAGTTCGTACTCCTCTCTGATCCGGTGCAGTCCTGCGGCTTCACGGCTGAATCCTCGTGCTCCGTGCTGCCAGATTTCAGGATCGAAGTCGACAAAGACTACCCGCCCGGCCATCAGCATGCCATCGATTGCTTCATCGATCCGCTCATCTGGCCAACCGGAGCCTGGAGAGATAGTTCTCCAGGTAGGACGCGCTCCGACTCCGGCGTAGTAGTTGACGAGCGGAGAGCGAGCCCCAACGATGAAGCCGGAATTCCACGGGAAAGACTGGATCATCCGAAGGTATTCTGCTGCGGCCATCGCGTGTCGCTGCTGCCAGTAGATCTGATCCGAGATCTGGACGTAGCTGACCAGTGTCAGGCAGGCAAGGGCGGCGGCAAGTGCCATTCCACGCCACAATGAGTACTGGCAAAGTTCAGCTAGTGCCCAGCCGCAGATCGGGGCGAGTCCAACCATTCCAACCAACAGGTATCGCGGGTTGACCGAGAGGTCATGGTTAGCCAGAAGTGCAACGTCAGCAAGCAGCCCCAGAAGTCCGAGCCATAAGAGCAGACGAAGCTCACGGCGTGGCCAGAGGAGACCGATCGCGATTGGCACCAGAAAGACTGTTGCCACCGAACAGTCAAATGAGTAGTCTCCAAAAAGGCTAAAGTTCTTCAGCGTTACCGGGTGCAGATTGCGCTCATTGGAACTGAGGCGAAACCAGGTCGCAACCTCATTCAGATATAGATATCCACGTTGGTAGGTCCAGAATCCCATTCCTAAAAGTGAGGTAAGCATCGAGACTCCAACTCCGGTCAGGCCGATTATCCAGCGCCAGCCAGTGGTACGGGTCGCAAGCAAGGTGTACGGGATATAGAACAGGGCCACTTCGCGAATGTTTGCACTCACTCCGATCATTGCCGCGGCCAGGATGATCTGCCAGACACTGCCGCGGCCAACGCTTCGTACCAGCAGCCAGAGTGACCAGTTGAGGAGGAAAAAGCCAGGGATCTCACTCATTGGCCGACCACTGTAGATAATGTAGTAGGGTGAGAGCGCGAAGATGAGGCCGGCGAAGAAGGCTGCCCACCGGTTGAGAGAGAGCTCTTTGGTCAGAGCGTAGATTCCGGCAGTCGCGGGGCCACTCAGGACGATCGCACCATAGCGAAGCAGGAGATGTGCGTCTTCATTTGAGAGCTCTCCAGTCAGGCTCAGCCCGTTCCAGAGCAGGTGGTTGTATCCGATAAATAGCCCACGACCGAGGCCAAGGGCTGAAGGAAGTCCCCGTACAACACAGACCGTGTAGTCATAGCCGTCCCAATCGGTGATGAATGGATCCTGAAATGATGCGGCAAGCCACCATGACAACATCATCAGCGGAAGGATGAAGATGAAGTCGCGCCGCAGCTTAAGCCCGCTTTCAACCCTTTGGTGCGTAGTATCCACGGCGATGCCGTATCCTTAACTCTTTGCGTTTGGCTACGCGGATCTCAATCTTCCGGAAGCTCCCGTCATTCGCATCGTTCGAAGGTTCGTAGGCAAGCAGGTACTGTTGGCGCAGATCCTGTTCAAGCTGGATAAAAGCCTCATTAAGCTCTCGGGCTCGTCGGGGAAAGACGGCGCGACCACCAGTGGCTTCGGAGAGCCGGCGTAGTGCGCCCTCGTTTACACCCCCGAAACCGGGATCCCCAATGCCAATTGAGTAGATTACAACCTCCGCACGAAGCGCCTCGTCGATGGCATCACCAATCTTCAACCGGCTGGTCGTATCCTGTCCATCAGTGAGGAGAATTACAGTCTTGCGTCCAGGCTCCTGCGCCAGCATATCGGAACAGGTGGCGATTATTGAATCCCAAAGGGAGGTGCCTCCCTGCCGCGACCGGCCATTGATTGGTGGAGTTGCCCCTCCAAAAACAGACGATGGAGGCGGCGCAACATAACTGATCTCCTCGAGGCCTCTCCGCACCCGCGACGGGTTGGACGTCAGACCCTGAACGACTGTCGCCTCCCCTTCAAATCGGATCACTGCCGCAGTGTCCTTTCCTGTCCGCAGGACCGAATCGACAAAATTACCACCCGCGTCCTTGAGCAAGGGCAGGGTATATCGTTCACTCCCACTGACATCGATCAGCAGTGCAAGGGTCAAAGGCAGGTCGAACTCTTTCCGAAAAGCGAAGATCTCCTGTCGCTGGTCGTTCTCAAGAACTTCAACCTCATCCTTCAATATGTCGCCCACATAACGGTTCTGCTTGTCCGATACACTGAAAAGGACATTGACCAGCTGGGTTCCCAATCTGATTGTTGTCTCCTCCTCCGGCTTCGGAGGGGGAGACTTTTTCGGGTCCTGGACAGGTTTTGGTTGCTGTACAGTAACAAGTTCATACTGTCGGCCGGCCACTCCAGCAACGAATAGGGCCGCTGATGCGAGGACTGTGGAGCAGACCGTCAGAACTGATGCTAGTCGCAATGTTCGAAACTTCGACATATCCCTCTCATTCCATCAGCAGCTCTTACGGTGCTGGTCTGCCATCGCTACTGTCTTGCCCCAAACGATCGGGGTGGGATGGCGGAATAACCTCGGCGGGCTCGAATCCGATATTCCTTATGATTCGGAATACGAACCTCGATCGTCCTGAACTTCCCATCAAACCGCTCGTTGATCGGTGAGTAGGAGAGAATATACTGGCTGCGTAGCTCGATTGCGATCCGGGTAAAACTGCGCTCGAGCTCGATCACTTCGGCCGTGAAGAATGCGCGCCCACCTGTATCTTCAGCGAGGCGCTTGATATCCTTGTCCTCCTGCCGGTCAACAGTGCCCGCTTGAACACCGAAGAAACCACCGGCCTTGGTGCTGATGACGAAGATTACGGTCTCGGATCGCTGGGCAATATCGATCGCGTCAGCAAGGCTCTTTTCGCTGATCGTATCTTCACCGTCACTGATGATGACAATTGCACGCCGCCGGCCAGAGAGAGAGAACATCTTCTCTTCACAGATCTGATAGACAGCGTCATAAAGCCGCGTCTCACCCTGTGCCTTGACCTTATCGATGGACCGGGTGAGCAGGTCGAGGCGGTTGGTGAAGTCCTGATGAAGCTCAACCTGAGAATCGAAAGTTGCGAACAAGGCCCGGTCACGCCGCTGCGTCAGCATTGTCTGCAGGAAGGAGACGGCTGCGTCCTTTTCAAACTTGAGTTTTGGCTTGACGCTGTTTGAGGTGTCCATGAGTACTGCAATGTCCAGCGGCAGCTCGGTCTGCGAAAGAAATGACTCTATCTTCTGTACCTCGCGGTCCTCAAGAATCTCAAAATCCTGCTGCTTGAGATCTACAACAAATCGTCCGGTCTTGTTGTCACTCACCGTGATCGGCAGACGAACATTGACCGTCAGGGTTGAGATCTGACCTGGAGTGACCTCCTGTTGGCCAGACTCCTTCACGCCCGCTGGACGCTTCTCGCCTGCCGGATCCTGAACGGCAGGCTGCTCTGCCCGCACCGTTGACACCAGGGCGACTCGAGCGCTATCGCTCAACCAGCCTCGCGTCGACGATACGGCGCCGGCGATTGAAATGGCGAATAGAACCAACATATACCGACCCAAAGGCCTTCTGAATATGGACCACTGTGGATTCATCAGTCTGATTTCTCCTCCAATCAAGTCGATCAAATGAACGGAAAGAAAATTATAGTTTGCATTCGAGTCCAACGTAAAGTCGGCCCGTGCCGACCCGGCAGGATAGAGCCGCTCATCTTAGATCAGTCCTTGCTGGGTTCATGGCTCTACCTTTGTCCACAAAAACAGAAGGGCAGACCCAACCAGTTACAGACTGGTCAGATCTGCCATGGAGACCATCTCGTCCCGCCAAACGACCAGCGGTGGGTCAGTTCTGTGGTGGGGTGGCAACCGCCCCACCCGAACTTCCAGATCCACCCTGATATGATCCGATTGGCGATCCCTCACCTCTTGGCAGTGGACTCGGCGTCTTCGATTCATTGAAACGAATCGTTCCATCCTCTGTCACATTGAAGTCCTTGTAGCCGGTATTCGCCGTGGAGCGAGTTGCCTGAACGCAGTACTGATCGGCCGTCGCCTCGGTTGCAGTGTAGACATAACCGCTGACCGGCGTGCCATTCGAATAGTTGGAATCGATCAAAGCCGCTTCATTCAGCTCCTTCAGGGTCCCGAATCTTCCCTTCATCGTATTATAAAGAGACTCGTTCTGATGAATCGTTCGCAGCGAGTTGATGGCCGCTGTCTCACGGCCTGCCTTGAGGTTCTCCAGGAGTTTAGGAACGGCGACGGCCGCGAGAATTCCAATAATTGCCACGACTATCAGTAGTTCAGTCAGCGAAAAGCCGGCATCAGGTCGCGCTCTCAGTAATCGTCTTTGTTTCATATTCCAGTCAGCCTCCTTTGTAGGCAAATCCATTGCTGTAGGCAAATCCATTGCTGTAGGCAAATCCATTGCAGGGCGGAAAAGTCATAGTTTCGCGGTCACGGTCAACGGCGAACTGAATATTACACCATCCGCCGATATCGGAGAAGAGATGGTGTCAGGCCCGTCCATTTCGTGCGTAAATGAGCAGGCCAATAAGCATAAAAAGCAGCGAAATAAGTGCCCAGCCGATGGCCCAGACAAGTGCTGGAATGGACGTCATCTTCTCAAGAATCAACGCGTCGTTGTGAAGTTCACGCTCTGCCGTAGTAGCTTTCAATAGTATCAGCAGATCGAAGAATGCGTTCAAGCAGCATTGCACGGCCAGAAAATTGAGCAACAGGTGGCAGAGCCCGTTTCTGATCATCCCCGCCAGAAAGAGTATGACTGAGAGGCCCATTCCGATGATGAAGCTGAATCGGTCATCCAGAAAGCAGAAGGTGATGACGAGCATCATCATTGAATTGATGAAGAGCATCTTCTCGGCATTTCGGCCTCGCCGGCTAAGTCCGAGCAGCAGAGCCCCAAAGCCGCAGCTGGCGAGATAGCCGGCACTGGCAACCAGCAGCGTCAACCCGCCTCTGGTATAGGTTTCGCCACTGGCGTCGGCGTGAATGACGATCCGCTCAACAGAGCCACTTGTTAAAATGGCCGCCAGAGCGTGGCCCCCCTCGTGAACAAAGGTGACAAAGATCCGAAACGGATAGAGAAGTACCCAGCCAAAGGGGATGACCGAGAGAGTCGCTGAAATAGCCGAGGCCATAACGAGAAAGATGGGCGAGCGAACCTCGCCCTTTTGCGTCTTTTTTCCCATATTATAAGGATCTGAGTTGAATGGATCACCGCAACAGCTTCAGGCCGGGTTAGACGGAAGTTGCCATTATCAAGCATCGCAAAGGTTTGAACAAGAATCGCAAAGGTTTGAACAAGATTGGATAGCTGGCTGTCTGACACCCTCTCGGCTCCAACTACTGCCGCGCCCTGACCATACCAGAGTATGAATGAATAGATTCTGATATTAATTTGTATGGGTGTGGATTATTAACGCTACGCCTGAGCTATACTTCAAAGGTATGCCCCGAATTGTCTTGCGAGATGTCTTGCGAGATGTCCTGATAGATAAACGGTGACTTGCTGACGGAGAGGAAGGCCATACGTCCGGAAGCGAGCAAACCAGGAGGGTTACATGCTTGCCACACGCTTTTCAGTCAGGGCCGGCGTCACTTACGCTCTACTCCTCTTGATAGTGATATCGATCGTCGACCGGAACGCGGTGTCGACAGGTGCGGGTCAGGACGAAACACCGATGCCGGTGGCAAGGATAAGTCTGGTTGCCGGTCAGGTTGGACACCGCCACGCCGCTGATGGGGCAGATGAATGGTACGATGCCTCAATAAACCTTGTCGTCGGAGAGGGTGATCAGATCTGCACTGGCTCGGATGGGCGAGTCGAGATTCAGACCGATCAGGGAGGAGCAGTTCGTCTTGGTGGGGACTCCTTTTCAGAATTTTCCTCACTCTCCGCGCCCGGCACCCGTATTTCGCTGATGAGCGGAACCGCCACCTTCCGTCTGGATAGCCGCAGACAGGAGACCGCAAACTCTGAAAGTGGTGCGGAGGCGAAAAACAGTGCCATCCGCCTTGAGATCAGCACTCCGGCGGTCGCAATCACAATCAGAACTGATGGAATCTTCCGGGTTAACGTCAGGGATGACGGTAAGACTGAACTGATGGTCAGAGAAGGGCAGGCTGAAGTCTATCGTCAGGACATTGGCAATATTATTGTCACTGGTGGACGAATGTTTGCCATCGACGGAGCGGATTCCCAGCTCTTTGCCGTTCTCGCCGTTCCAGACTCTGATGAGTGGGATCGCTGGAACCAGCGACGAGACGCTGAAATGGAACGCGAAGTGGCACCGGCTGCTGGTTACTCTGGTGAAAGTCTCCCCGCCACCCTTCCCGGCTTCTCAGATCTCGACCGGTACGGCCAATGGCAAAATATTGCGGAATATGGACGAGTCTGGACTCCTTCCGGGGTTGGTGGATCATGGGCCCCATACCGGCTCGGCTACTGGCGCTGGTATGCGGCCTACGGATGGACCTGGGTCTCTCACGAACCGTGGGGATGGCTACCCTATCACTATGGCCGCTGGACGTGGCATCGTGAGCGCTGGTACTGGGTTCCAATCGGTGGCACCGTGGTTCTTGGACGACCTGCACCAAGCTGGAGATGGTCACCACACCTCGTCGCTTTTTTTGGCTGGGGGG
>JBEGMZ010000447.1:0-2723 GCA_041182745.1 Acidobacteriota bacterium | reverse complement strand
CTTCAATATCGGTTTCACCGACCTCTTTGAGGGTGGAGAGGCGCTGCTGCGAAAGGTGGTCGAAGAGAACCTTGACAACTCGACCGCCCTCCTCTTCGACGAGACGGAACGGATGTTTAACGACCAGCTCGAGAAACTGCGCCAATCGCTGCAGGGAATCGACCCGACCCTCGCCGAGTCGGTCCGGGGAGGGCGGGAGAAGATCCTCTATCAGGTCAACAACCTCCGAACCCGTTTCGTCCACAGCCGCGGTCGTCGCGACGATGTCACCCGGCACCAGATCGAACGACTGTCGACCGCGCTCTACCCCCACCGGAACCTCCAGGAAAGGGAGCTTAACATATGCTACTTCCTGGCAAGATACGGATTCGGAATGATCGACCAGATCCACGACGCGATCGATCCCGAAGCTCAACTGCACGGACTGGTGATGGTCTGATTATGGAGCCGGGGGTCGCCGTGCCGCGGTACTTTCCGTCGGCGCGGCCTCTCCCCGTCTTCACGCCTCGCCTTCGACATTCGCCTTCCATTCCTTGATCAGTTCGAGAAAGGATCTTGCGGCGTGAGAGAGATTGCTCTCGCGACGGAAGACCAGTCGCAGCGTCTTCTCGATCTTCATACCACGAACCGGAACGTGAATCAGGCGCCCGTCCTCGATCTCGGCGCTGACCGAGAGGCGCGGCAGGATCGCAATTCCGACTCCGAGCAGGACAAAATCCTTGATTGTCTCGAGGGTTGAGAGCTCGACACAGATGTTGAGCGGAGTATGATTGCGGCGAAAGAGTTCAAATATCCGATCACGGGCCGGTGTCTTCGCGTTGTGGGCGACAAACTGGTACGCGGCCAGGTCGCGGACAGCAACCGGGGGTCGTCCGGCGAGGGCGTGGCCCGGAGGTACGACCAGAACCAGATCATCACGGTTGATCTCGATCGACTCGAGCCCGGCCTGAAGCGGATCATAGGTCAGAAAGCCGAAGTCGAGTTTGCGTTCGAGGACATCGAGTGGAATCCGCTCCGAGACGCTGCGGTGAACCTCGATCTTGATCAGCGGGTACTGGCGGCGGTATTCGAGAAGCAGCTGCGGCAGCAGGTAGTAGGATGTACTCTCGTTCGCCCCAATGATGAGCCGGCCGCGGTACATCTCTCGAAGCTCTCCCACCGCCTCCTGCGCCTCCTGGCGAAGGTTGATCAGGCGCTGGGCGTAAGAGTAGAGGATCTTCCCGGCCTCGGTCAGCATGCCGCTGCGGCTGCTCCGATCGAAGAGTGGCTCTCCGAGCTCCTCTTCCAGCCGTTTGATGGCGATGCTCAGCGCCGGCTGGGTACGCAGCATCTTCTCCGCGGCGCGCGAGAAGCTCTTCTCGTCGGCAATACACAGAAATATCTCCAGCTGACCAAATTCCACCGCTCAGATTCCTCCCCTCATCTCGGCCCCATCCATATCTTTATCTTTATTTCTATCTCTATCTCTATCTCTATCTCCTCATCTCTCTATCTCTTCATCTCTTCCAGTCTGTGTTGCGCTGTCACTTTCTCGACCCCCCTAAAAGAATAAAAACTTTTTATATAGTATTAAACAAAATAAATTTTGCAAGATAAATTCATTCTGTTACGATATTCCATCGAGACCGGGAAGCGTAGAGAGTACCCGGTGACGGCAAGAGACGAAGAGGCAGATAAGGAGCAGCAGACATGAGTGAGCGGGTAGCCATATTCGACACGACCCTCCGCGATGGGGAGCAGTCGCCGGGATGCAGTATGAACCTCGAGGAGAAGCTGCGGATGGCGAGACAGCTCGATCTGCTGGGGGTCGACGTGCTGGAGGCCGGTTTTCCGGTGGCATCGGATGACGATTTTGCGGCGGTACGGGAGGTGGCACGAGTGTGCCGTCGACCAGTGATCGCGGCGTTGTGCCGGACCACCCCCCAGGATATTGAGCGGTCGTGGGAGGCGCTGGCCGACGCGGCCCGGCCGCGGATCCATACCTTCATCGCGACCTCCGATATTCACCTCCAGTACAAGCTGCAGAAGACGCGGGAGGAGGTTCTCGAGATGTCGCGGAAGGCCGTGCGGCTTGCAAAGAGCTTCACGAACGATGTCGAGTTTTCAGCCGAGGACGCAACGCGGAGCGACCTCGACTACCTCTGTCAGGTGATCGAGGCAGTGATCGAAGAGGGGGCGACGGTCGTCAATATTCCGGACACGGTCGGCTACACCATTCCGTCGGAGTATACGCAGATCATCCAGACATTGCGCGAGCGGGTGCGAAACATCGACCGCGCCGTGATCAGCGTCCATTGCCATAACGACCTCGGGCTGGCAGTCGCCAACTCATTGGCGGCGATCGCGGCCGGCGCGCGACAGGTCGAGTGTACAATCAACGGAATCGGTGAACGTGCGGGCAACGCCTCACTCGAAGAGCTGGTCATGGCGCTGCGGGTTCGGCGTGACCTGATGCCCTTCGAGACCGGGATCGTGACCGAAGAGCTCTATCGTTCAAGCCAGACGCTCTCAAACATCACCGGCGTGGTGGTGCAGCCAAACAAAGCGGTTGTCGGCAAGAACGCCTTCGCGCACGAGGCCGGGATTCACCAGCACGGCATGCTCCGGAACCGGCTGACCTACGAGATTATGACGCCGGAGTCGGTTGGAGTGAAGACCAACAGCATCGTCCTTGGCAAGCACTCCGGGCGCCACGCCCTCGGTAAGAAGTACGAGGACATGGG
>JBEGMZ010000446.1:0-3206 GCA_041182745.1 Acidobacteriota bacterium | reverse complement strand
GCGTAGACCTTCTCCGCCCGACTGGCGAAGTTCCCCCGCTCACGCAACCAGGTCGAGGGCCGGTCATATCCTGGCCTCTCACGCATGATCATCGCCTTGACGATCCCCAAGCCGTCGAGAGTCTCTTCAATCTGCTTTACCCGGTCACGCTCCCGCTTCAAAACGGGGGTCACCTTGCGGAATAGTTCGGCCAGCTCCGTCTTCTCTTTCTCTGTCCGCTGCTCGGCCGCTTTTGCCAGCACCAGCTTCTGCGCTGCCGGTATCTCGACCAGCCGCATCGGGGCATCGGTACCGGTGACGGAGAGCCGAACCCGTCCCATCGCCTCGTTCAAGCCACCAGCTCTGAAGAGCAGCTTCACCTCGAGCGCGACCGGCCTTGTCACCGGCAGAGGTCGGTCAAGCACCATCACCATCTGCCGGTTGAGCCGCGTCTCGTCAGCCATGGCGTTGATGAGCCATCCCCGCGGTCGATCGGTCACCTGCCCCGGCTCAAAGGGGTTGAAGAAATTCTTCTTGTCGATGCGGTTGACTCCGTTGTCCCATTCGGCATCGGCAAATTTCAGCGGCTGGCCATCAACCTTCGCCTCAACCGTGGTCAGAATAAAGTTGCCATAGAGGTCACGGCCCGGGCCTCCGCGCGGCAGAGACTGGTCAGTCAGTGCCTCAATGCGGAGCGCCGTGATCTGGTCGAGTCCCCGTGGCTCCACCGTCCCGCGAATCACGTAGTCATCAAACTCCGGCATCTCCCCGGCGGCGAGAAGAGAACGATCGGCGAGCTTCGTCAAGGTCGTTCCACCGGTAGAACGGTAGTCCTGCGGATCGATCATCACCCAGCGCTTCGGCTCGGCGATCATCTCCGCCTCCCACTTCGCCTGGGCTTCATTGAGTTGCGGCGTTGAGGTCCCGAGCAATTTCTCCAGCCCGGCCAACTCGGTCTTCAGCCGCTTTCGCTTCTCCTCCTGTTCAGCCGTCGGCAACTCCAGGTCCGGTTCAAAGACAAAACGCTGGAACGGCTCTGTTCCAATCCGATATTCCGCATTCTCAAAGAAGGCGTACATTCGATAGTAGTCCCGCTGCGTAAACGGATCATACTTGTGGTTATGGCACTGTGCGCAACCGAGGGTTGAACCGAGCCAGACAGTCGCAGTCGTGTTGACCCGGTCGACCAGCACCTCATAACGCTGCTCGTCGCCATCGGTACCTCCTTCACGATTGAGCAGCGTGTTGCGATGAAATCCGGTCGCTATCAACTGCTCAGAGGTCGGCTCGGGCTGCATATCTCCGGCAATCTGGTCGACCGTGAACTGATCGAAAGGCATATCCCGGTTGAGAGCGTCGATCACCCAGTCCCGATACTTCCACATTACCCGCAAGCCGTCTGACTCATAGCCGTGCGAATCGGCGTAGCGGGCCAGGTCAAGCCACGGACGCGCCCAGCGCTCACCGTAGTGGCGCGAGGCGAGCAATCGGTCGACCATCTTCTCATAAGCGTCCGGCGAACCGTCGGCGAGGAACTCCTCGGTCTCGGCCAGCGTCGGTGGCAGTCCGATCAGATCGAGGCTGACCCGGCGTAGCAGCGCCTCCTTCCCGGCCCGCGGCGCCAGGGTCAGCCCCTCCCGTTCCAGCCGCCCAAGGATAAAGTTATCGATCGGATTGCGGATCAGGCTGGCAGCCCGCACCGCAGGTGGCAGGGCCTGAACCGGCGAAACATAGGCCCAGTGGCGAGCAGGTTCCGCCACTGCCACGGCGGTGCTCTCCGGCCACTCCGCCCCTTCATCGATCCATCGTCCGAGCCGCTCGATCTCCGATGGGGCAAGCGGGTCGCTACCCATCGGCATCCGCGCCTGGCCACCTTCGCCCATTACGCGCCGGATGAGCAGACTCTCGCGCCCCTTCCCGGGAAGAATCACTGCCCCGCTGATCCCGCCTCGCAATGCCGCCACCTTTGAGTCCAGACGCAACTGCCCAGCCGCTCTCTTCGCCCCGTGGCACTGCTGGCAGGAACGGACGAGAATCGGCTCGATCTCCCGGCGAAAATCGACCCTTGCCGGATCATCTGCCACCTGCCCGACACTCACCCGACTCCGCACACCAGCCAGGAACACGGTGATCCCGAGCAGAATCAACGTCAATCTGAGTCTTCGATTCATACTGAGTCTTCGATTCATACTGAGCCTTCGATTTATATGCTGGCCTCTAAGCCCGGACCGAGTTGCCGTCCTCGGCCAGCTCAATCCGACGCTGGGCCCTCAAGGCAAGGTTGGCCAGGTGAGGCCCCGTCACGGCGCGATGACCAACCTCGACTGGCGCGTTCGGCTCCTGGCGCGAGCGGACACAATCGAGAAAGTTGCGCACGTGCGGCTCGGTCGGGATACCTCCCTTGTACTCGTGTGTCACTGCCGGTGGAATCTCCGGCCGCTTCCAGACCTCCGGGTAGACTCGATAGCCATCGTCGTCGATCACCATGGTCGCCTTCTTGCCCTGAATGAAGATCTTCCAGCTATCCTCGAAAGAGTTGCCATAGCAGAGCGTCCACGTCGCCAGAAATGTCGGATATTCGTAGACCGCGCTGAAGGTATCAGGGACGTCACCGCCCTTGTGGACATAGATCGCTCCCTGACAGACGGCTGAGACCGGCGGCCTCCCGTCATTGCAGAACCACTGAATGACGTCCATGAGGTGAGTGCCCTGATCGGTGACGTGCCCGCCATTGTAGTCGCGAAAGTTACGCCAGTGGAAGAATCGGCGCTCATCCAGCGCCACCCGCGTCCGGGCCGGCCCCTGGAAGCGCTCCCAATCGAGCCGACCAGCGAGCGTCAGCTTCTGCGGCATCGGCTTGCGATTCCAGTACCATTGCGCGCGGGCAAGAACCACCTCTCCCAGCACCCCGTCATCGACCAGCTTCTTGGCGCCGCGGACCGCCTCCGAGCTTCGCCGCTGCATCCCAACCTGGACAATCTGCTTTGTCGCCCGGACCCCCTTCACCATCCTCGCTCCCTGCTCGATCGAGTACGAAAACGGCTTCTCGGTGTAGACATCCTTCCCCGCCGCCACCGCATCGAGCAGCACATCGGCGTGCCAGTGATCCGGCGTCGCATTGAGAATGGCGACGACATCCCTGTTCTCCAGCAATTTCCGGTAGTCCATGGTCGTCGCAGCCCCACTCCGCGCAAGCTTCAACCCGGCCTCGATGTTCGGCTCATAGA
>JBEGMZ010000445.1:0-3263 GCA_041182745.1 Acidobacteriota bacterium | reverse complement strand
GAGCTGATCGAGGAGTTTCAGGAAGATCCCTTTGCCCCGGCCATCGGCATGCATCCGGTAACCGAATCGATGCTCGATCCGAAGGTGCGGGGGATCACCAAGCTGCCGGACGGATACCGGGCGATCGTCATCGCCCCGGAGAAGGGTGACAACTACCTGCTGGTCCACATCGCGCCGCACGATGATGCCTATACCTGGGCCCGGAACCGGCGCTTTGAGGTCCACGAGAGCACCGGGGTCTTCCAGATCTTCAATGTCGAGGAGCTGACCACGCTGGCTCCGCCGCCAGAAGTAGCGACCACCACGCCGCCCGACGCAGCCTATCCGCTCGACCGCTTCAGCGACGACGAGCTCTTCACGGCCGGTGTGCCACGCCCGCTCATCCCCGCGGTCCGCTCGATCCGCTCCGATGAATCGCTCGACGCACTGGGCGACTACCTGCCCGCCGGCTGCCGCGATCTGCTCTATGGGCTGGCTGCCGGGATGTCGCTCGACGAGGCGCTCAGTGAGATGCTGGGGCGCGATGGCAGCCCGACCGCGACTCCACCCTCAGGCACCGGAGACTTCACCCATATCGCCGAAGCGCCGAACTACGACCTGGTGCTGGTCGAAGGGCGCGATGAGCTGAAGCAGATCCTCGCCAGCTCACTCGACGAATGGCGACTCTTCCTTCATCCCTGCCAGCGCCAACTCGTCAACTGGCGGACCAGCGGGGCGATGAGCATCACCGGCGCGGCCGGAACCGGCAAGACGGTCGCGCTCATGCACCGCGCCGTCCGACTCGCGCGCGCCCTCACCGATCCGACCTCGCGCATCCTGGTGACGACCTTCACGACCAACCTCTCGATCACCATCCGCCACCTGCTGCGGCGGCTCGATCCGGAGGCGACAACGCGCATCGAGGTGACCAACCTCCACTCCCTCGCCCGCACCATCTGCAGCCGTGCCGGCCACTCCGGCCGCGAGGCGTGGAAGGGACGCATCGCCGATGACGACGAGCTGGGACTGGTCTGGGAGGCAACCCTCGCCGGACTCCCAGCCGACTCGCTGCCGTTCTCCCCGGCCGAGCTGCGGCTCGAATACGAGCTGATCGTCGAACCGAACGGCTTTGATGAAGAGGAGCAGTACCTGACCGCGCTCCGCAGCGGCCGGCCGCGCATCAACCGCGAACAGCGCCGCGCCGCCTGGCAGATCTTCCGCGCCTTCAATCGCACGCTCAAGAAACGGAACCTGCTCACCTTCGAGGGGGCAATCCACGAAGCGCGTCTCGCCGTCGAAGGCGGTGACTTTACCCGCTATGCCCACGTCCTGGTCGACGAGACCCAGGACTTCAGCCTCGAAGCGCTGCGCCTCATCCGTGCCATCAGCCCCGCTGGCGGTGCGGCCGATCCGCTCTGCCTCGTCGGCGATGGCCACCAGCGCATCTACCGCGCCCGGGTGCCGCTCAGCCGTGCCGGCATCGAAGTGCGTGGACGCTCACGCCGGCTGAAGATCAACTACCGCACCAGCCAGCAGATCCGCCACTTCGCCGAGGCAATCCTGCGCGGCGTCGAGATCGATGATCTCGATGGCGCCGCCACCACGACCCGCGGCGATCACTCCGCCTTTCGTGGGCCAGTGGAACCCCAGCTCCTCCCCTGCCCGGATGAACGGGCCGAAGCGGCGGCGATCGTCACGTGGATCCGTGAACTGCGCGCGAAACACGGCCTCGCAACTCACGAGATCTGCGTCACTCCCTACAAGGCGGCGGTGCGGACGGCTCTGCTCGAAGCGGGCATCCCCGCCTACGAGCTGCGCCCGCGCGAGGAGGACCCCGGCTCAGAAGAGCCCGGCGTGCGGATGGGGACGATGAAGCGAATCAAGGGGCTCGAGTTCCGCGCCGTCGCCATGGCCTGCGCGGCGAAGGATGATCCCATGAACGGACTTGAAGAAGCAGGGCTCCGCGAACGCTGTGAACGCTACGTCGCGGCGACACGGGCGCGCGAGTTCCTGCTCGTAGCCGTCGCGGGGTGAGGTGGGGGAGAACGCACCCACTTGCGCCGGCCCATTACGGCCACTTATGCCTCAGTCGACACACGATCACGCAGGTACTGCCGGACCTGCTCCTTTTCAACGGCGGTCCAGCTGGTCGCCTCACCATTCTCTCCCGCCGACCAGAGCCAGGCGGCCGGATAGCCGCGTGATTCGATCAGACGCAACCGCTCATCCACGGTCTGCCGGCTCAATTCCGCCCACGGCCGGAAATTGGCTGCCGTCGCCAGCTCACCGATGATGGCTCCATCGTGAAGAGATGGAAGACGTTCCTGCGGCGATGGATAGTAGTGGAACTGATCGAGCGTCACCCCGATCGAGTGCCATTCCTTCAGCGAACGTGGATAGGCAAACCCGATCGTCGACTTAAAGACGCCATTCTCGAACCGATTAATCCGTGCCACTCCCGCCTGCAGAAACTCCTTCATCTGACTTTTATGGATCGTGCGCTGCGGGTCATGCTGCCAGAATTTATACCAGGGTGGACTGACGACCCATTCCGGCTCGTTGATCAGCTCCCAGGCGACAATCACTTCTCGATATTCGAGTGAGAGCTGCAGCAGCGGATCGAGGACATTATCAAAAAAGGCTTCACGGCGCGCGGCGTCAGTCAGAATCAGTCCGCGCCCACCCTTGACGACGCTCTGGCTCCTATCTGGGATCACCCCACGCCAGGCCCACTGGTAATCGATCAGACTCGGCAGAAGCTGAAGCCCGGTCTCCCGGCACGTCGAGAGCAGAAAACGAAAGTCCTCGCTCAGACGGTCATAAAATGGATGGGCGGATGGCAACGGATCGAACCTCCACTTCCCTGCCCGGAGATGGGGCGCCTCTTCTCCCAACCCATAATTGGTGCCATCGCCGAGAATGAACCAGCGAACCGACCCGATCCCCAGCGCCGCGAGCTCTCCGAGGGTTTCAACGATCTTCTGGCGCTTTCCCGCTTGCCACTCATCAATCGACGAAACCCACTCTGGCGGCGGCGGACCAAAATCCCAGCCATAGTTGATCCAGGGAAAGTTTATGCCAAGTTGCATCGTCATCTTCACTGCCGATTGAGGTAGAGCTTAGACCCAATAATATGTGGTAAATCTGACAATCCTCCATCTCTGGATAACCATACAACCTTTCAGTTGTTTAGTACTTGCATCCTTGTGTCTAAAGCCCAACTATGGCGATGAAAACTTAAATGTCAATTCTCCTTGAACCTTTACAGGCACGCCCTTTAGAAG
>JBEGMZ010000444.1:0-23428 GCA_041182745.1 Acidobacteriota bacterium | reverse complement strand
GTCTACCTCGCAAAAGAAGTGACGATCGCCTAAAACTGCAATCTCCAATCGCGCCGGGATTCATCCGGATCCCGGCGCGACAACTGATCTTCCCACAGCTCTCTCCATGAAAACTACGCTTCTCTCCCTGCTGCTCTTCGTGAGTCTGCTGGCCACCGCGCAGACCACCCAATCGCGTTTTCCCTGGCCCGCGGGCAAGGATCTGGCACTGAGCCTCAGCTTTGACGATGCGCGGACAAGCCAGGTCGATGTCGGTGGCGCCGTCTTTGAGCGGCTGGGTGGGAAGGCCACCTTCTACGTCAACCCGCCAGCGGTCGAAAAACGGCTCGAGGGATGGCGTAAACTGGTCGCCGCCGGTCACGAGATTGGCAGCCACACGATCAAGCATCCCTGCAGCGGTAACTTTCCGTTTTCTCGTGATCGCGCGCTGGATGACTACTCCCTCGCGAAGATGCGCGCCGAGCTGATTGAGACCAAAGCGGTTCTGCGCCGTCAGCTTGGAGTAGACGCGGAGTCATTTGCGTACCCGTGCGGGCAGAAGTATGTCGGGCGCGGATTAGAGACAAAGAGCTACGTGCCGCTCGTCTTTGAGATTCACACCAGTGGCCGCGGCTGGCTCGACGAAGCGCCAAATGATCCCGGTTACGTCGATATGGCACAATTGACCGGAATGGAGATGGATGGCAAGGAGTTCGAGCAGATCCTGCCGCTGATCGAGAAGGCGCGGAAGGACGGGCACTGGCTGGTTCTTGCCGGTCACGAGATCAACACCGGAGGCAATCAGACAACACGGGTTTCACTGCTCGAGAAACTGATTCCCTATGCCAACAATCCGGTCAACCGGATCTGGCTCGCTCCGGTCGGAACGGTTGCCCGGTACGTTAACGACCAGAGAAAAAAGTAACTCCGAAGTTCGACAACCGACAACACAGACAATCCTGAAAGGTGGTATCGCCGATGGCCGACTACATTCTCGCCCTCGACCAGGGAACGACTTCATCCCGCGCAATCCTCTTCAATCGACAGGGAGAGATCATCAGAATCGCCCAGCAGGAGTTTACACAGATCTATCCGGAAGCGGGATGGGTTGAGCATGACGCGGAAGAGATCTGGAGAACCCAGCTCAGCTGTGCGCGCGAAGTGATTGCCGGAGCGGGGATTGCGGCGAGCGATATCGCGGCGATCGGGATCACCAACCAGCGCGAAACCTCCGTCGTGTGGGATCGGGCCACTGGCAAACCAATTCATAACGCGATTGTCTGGCAGTGTCGGCGGACGGCTTCCATCTGTGACAAGTTGAAGAAAGAGAAGTTTGACCGGGTGATTCGTAAATCGACCGGCCTTGTAACCGATGCTTACTTCTCTGGAACGAAGGTCTCGTGGCTGCTCGAGAACGTGAAGGGAGCGCGGAAGCGGGCCGAGGCCGGAGAGTTGGCCTTTGGGACGATCGACAGCTGGCTGATCAACCGATTGACGGGCGGTAAAGCGCACGTCACCGACGTCTCGAACGCCTCACGCACGCTGCTCTACAATATCCGCAAAGAGCGTTGGGACAAGACGATCCTCGAAAAACTTCGTATTCCGGAATCGATTCTGCCTACAGTTAAGTCGTCTTCAGAGGTCTACGGCGAGACCGACCCGGAGCTGTTTGGTGCACCGATCCCGATCAGCGGGATCGCGGGAGACCAGCAGGCGGCACTCTTCGGTCAGGCCTGCTTCAAGCCAGGGATGATGAAGAATACCTATGGAACTGGCTGCTTTCTGCTTATGAACACAGGGACGCAGGCGACGACTTCAAAGAATGGACTGTTGACAACGATTGCCTGGCGCAGCGGTGGTCAGACTGAGTATGCCCTCGAGGGCAGTGTCTTCATTGCCGGAGCGGCGATCCAATGGCTGCGCGACGGTCTGCAGATAATTGCCAGCGCCCCGGAGACAGACGCGCTCGCGACCTCGATCACTGACAATCAGGGCGTCTACTTTGTACCGGCCTTCGTTGGTCTGGGCGCTCCCTACTGGGATCAGGATGCCCGCGGGGCGATCACGGGTCTGACTCGGGGCGTGACGCGGGCCCACATCGCCCGCGCGGCCCTTGAGGCGATGGCCTATCAGACCCGCGATGTCGTCGAGTGCATGCAGAAAGACTCGGAGATCAAGGTGAAGGAGCTGCGGGTTGACGGTGGGGCGACACAGAACAACTTTCTCTGCCAGTTCCAGGCTGACCTGCTTGGTGTCCCCGTTGTGCGTCCGGTGATCACTGAGACGACTGCTCTCGGCGCAGCCTACCTTGCCGGCCTCGCAGTTGGATTTTGGAAGAATCAGAAGGAGATCGCGGGTCAGTGGCAGGTTGAGAGGAGATTTGAGCCCCAAATGAAGAAGGCTGAACGCGATCGCCTCTATGCTGGCTGGCTTGATGCCGTCTCCCGTGTGCGGAGCCGGAAGTAGAGATCTGTTTTTGCCGCGGGAGAGGCGCAGTATGAAACTACTGACGTTGCTCACCATCCTGTTGCTGGTCGCGCTCTATGGCGACAGCCACGCGCCACAGTCGAGCCTGGCCTCGCGCCGGGTGACGCTGACCAACGTGGCCCACAACGCTGGCATCAGGTTTATCAATGCCTCATCGCCTGACAAGAGATATATTGTCGAGAGTGTCGGCGGAGGCGTCGCGGTCTTCGACTTTGACGGGGATGGCCGGCTCGATATCTACCTGCTCAATTCGCAGACCGTCGAGGCTGCCCGCGCCGGCCGGTCGGCTCCGCCGGCGGCTCTCTATCGCAATCTTGGAGACTGGCGCTTTGAGGATGTGACGACACGCGCCGGTCTGGCCAATCCCGGATGGGCAATGGGTGTCGCGGTTGCCGACTACGACAATGATGGGGATGACGACCTCTACGTCACCTGCTTCGGCCCCAACCGCCTCTATCGTAACCGGGGTAATGGCACCTTTGAGGACGTCAGCGCCCGCGCCGGTGTAGCCGACTCACGGTTCTCGACCGGTGCGGCGTGGGGCGACTACGATCGCGACGGAGACCTCGATCTCATGGTCGCCAACTACGTCTCGTTCACCCTCGACGATCTCCCCCGATTTGGCCAGGGAGCACTCTGCCAGTTCAAAAATATTCCGGTTCAGTGCGGACCGCGCGGGCTGGCTGGCGCCGGCGACACGCTCTATCGAAACAACGGTGATGGCACGTTCACCGATGTCTCAAAGGAGGCCGGAGTCGACGATCCTCCCGGCTACTACGGACTTGGGGTCGTCTGGAGCGATCTCGACAACGACGGCTGGCCCGATATCTTTGTCGCCAATGACACCGTACCCAACTACTACTACCGCAACAATCGCGACGGAACCTTCAGCGAGGAGGGCCTCGTCTCGGGACTGGCGGTCGATGAGACCGGGGGTGAGCAGAGTTGCATGGGCGTCGCGATGGGCGACTACGACCGGGATGGCCGGCTCGACCTCTTCGTCACCAACTTCTCGGAACAGTACAACACTCTCTATCACTCAAACAGTGATAAAACCTTCACTGATGTCTCGCGGGCAAGCCGCACTGCTGACATCAGCATGCCCTATGTCGGCTGGGGGACAAAGTTCTTCGACCACGACAACGACGGCTGGCTCGACCTTTTGGTAGTCAATGGCCACGTCTACCCCCAGATTGATGGAGCCTACGCGGGAGGCATGTACCGTCAGCGAACCCTCTTCTACCGCAACCTTCGAAACGGCACCTTTGCCGAGATTGCTGGTGAAGCAGGCGCGGCCCTGCTCGAGCGCCGGTCGGCGCGAGGTCTGGCCACCGGCGATATTGATGATGATGGAGATATCGACCTCGTCGTTAACGATCTTGACGGACCACCGCTGCTCCTCCGGAACGAGGGAGGCGAGAGTGCCGGCAACTGGCTCCGCGTGCGACTGACCGGTAATCGATCGAATCGGAACGCTGTCGGCGCCCGGGTAACGGTTCGGACCGGCAAGCTTCTTCAGGTGGAAGAGGTTCGCGCCGGTGACAGCTATCTCTCCTACTCCGACCGGCGTCTCCATTTCGGTCTTGGCGCGACCGACAGGATCGACGAGATCACCATTCGCTGGCCTTCTGGCCGCCTTGAGACTCTGACCACCATCAAGTCCAATCAACAGCTCAACCTGCGGGAAAAAGAGTGACCGCCCACCAGTCAGCCATCGATGGTCGATGACGGATTGGCAGGCGGTCGTGAGGAAGCTCGCTTCTCGCCTCGATCAGAAGGAGAGCTTGAGTGCGAGCTGGATTACTCGTGCCGACTCGCCGGTCGCGATCACATTGGCCGAGCTTGGAGTTGCCGCAGCCGAACAGCAGGTTCGCCCAAAGCCGGTCGAGGTGATGAGGGTTGAACCATCTGATGAATCACGTGGTGTCTCGAAGTTCGGATGGTTGAGTGCGTTGAAGAACTCCGCCCTGAACTGCAGCCTCACCCGTTCCGTCAGGCTGAAGTTCTTGAAGATTCCCATATCGAAGTTGGTGTAACCCGGACCCCGAAAGGTGTTGCGCGCCTGGAGCCCATTCGATCCCGGAGCCGGAAATCCGAACTGCGCCAGATCCGCCGCGGTGAAGAGCACCGGACCGAGGACTCCCGCTACATTCTGCAGCTTGGCCGTCGGGGTCGATCCAACGATGTCCGCCCGCGAAACCTTGCCATTGTGTGCCGTCAGGGCCCCGCTCTGAACCTGGAACGGCTGACCGGTCATCGAGAACATGATGCCGTTAAGGCTCCAGCCCCCGATGATATGGTTGACAAAACCCGGGGCACTCCCCCAGATTGCTCGCCCCCTCCCGAATGGCAGATCCCAGAGTCCGTTCACAACCAGCACGTGCCGTCGGTCAAAGTCAGAGACCGCCCGATCAAGCCGCCAGTTGTAAATATCGGTCGCCGTACGCGAATTGGTCGTCGAGAGTCCGCCTCCCGAGGAAGAAGCAACCGGATCGACCGACATGTTATCGATCGATTTACTGTACGTGTAGGCCAGTCCAAAGGAGAAACCTTTCTCGAAGCGGCGACGAAGCGTGGCCTGCAGCCCGTGGTAGTAGGAGTCACCACCTGAATCAAGGTAGAAGAGTGATGAGAACTGGGGATTCGGGCGGAAATAGTTCGCTGCAACCCCGCGCGTCCAGATGTCGAAACCGGTGTCAATCCGGTTGGCGAGATTGGCGACCGCATTCTGCTGCAGATCGGCAGTCGTCGCGGCAGAGTTGAGAAAGGCCTCACTCGAGAGCTGCAGCAGAACACCGACGGGTGACGCCGTGTATCCGGCCGCACACCCTGTCCCAAGCGCCCGGTTGGTGCAACCCGCCGCCTGATTGGCCTTCAAACGATTGAATGAAGTGATGACGTCGGGATTGAGACGCGTCTGATTGAGGTTGTAACCCCGCAAAAGATGCGTCCCCCGTTTGCCAACGTAACCCACCTGGGCAACAATCCCCCACGGCAGTTCACGCTGGATATTCAGGTTCCAGTCGTGACTGGTTGGCAGTCCGATGTTCGGATCAAAAGCTCCCAGACTCTGCGCCGTTCCCTGCCGTGCAATCGCTGGCGTATATGAAGCCGATGGCTTGGTCGTCGGTGGTGCGAGCTCCTGCGGGAAGCCCTCGGCTATTCGCTTGTTGGCATCGACCGCAGTCGCCAGCGGCTGAATCCTTGTTACCAGGCCAGGCACGAACCCGGCGATCGATGTCACCTGGAAGGTCGAGATCGGATCGTACGCAATCCCGTAACCGGTACGGATCACCGTCTTATCATTCAACGCGTAGGCGAAACTGAGCCGCGGCGCGATCGCTCCCCACGATGTTCTCTCATACCAGGACTTCGCACGTCCCCACTGCACGAGATTGTTGGCATCAAACAGATCCGGCCGTCGATTCGGCACAAAAACCCTTCCATTACCTTCTGTCGCCGGCAGATTGACCTCCCACCGAAGACCAATGTTGGCCGTCAGCTTCGATGTCATCTTCCACTCATCCTGAATATAGTAGTTGAACTGCTTGTAACGAATACCGTTATTGAAGACGTTACCCGTTGGCAGATATGCGTCCGAATTCGGGTCACTGACGAACGCCTGGGTCAACCGTGCCGGGATTCCAAGCAGATCGTTGATCGCGTTCAGAAGCCTCGTATTATCGACAGAGTTGATCCCCGGAACGGCCGCACTCGTAACCCACGCCGGCGCACGATCAGCCTGGCTGAAGGTTACACTTGGCGCAATATTGAACGACGCGAAGCCCCGGGTATCATTGTGCTGAATAAATCGAAAATTGATCCCGGTTCGAATGACGTGGGCGCCCTTAACCCAGCTCAGATTGTCGACAATCTGGTAGGTGTTGAGTGTTCGCACCGTGCGCGGCACATTGATATACGGCTCGGAGATGTTCGCGAAATCGAAGGGTGGAATCTTTGGAAAGTCCGGATTCGACTCGCCCCACGTGAAAAAGAAGGTGAACCGCGCCAGACCAACCGTGAATTCGTTGACCAGGTTGTCCTTGACTGCCCAGCGATGGCCGATTGCCGTATTTCTCGAAGCCCGGTAGACCTCGCCCAGCGGCGGAAAACCAGGAAAGACGGTTGGGCGTCCATTGAGCAGATCTCCCTGCAACGTATCGAAATCCGAATGGATGTAACGACCAAAGAGGCTCTGTCGGTCACTGATGGTGTGATCGATCCGGGCCAGGATGTTGGGGCCCTGCGTGCTCGAGGGCGTGTTCCAGGAATAACCGGCCGTGTTCAGGCCGTCACCGACCGTGAAGTTGTTCGGACGCGGATACCGGTCAAGGTAGGCCTTGACCGTGGGATCGGCCCCAATGTTACGCGGATCGTTGGCATAGATATTGTAGGTGCGGATACAGTTATTGGTCACCGTCGCACTGCAGTCCGGAAAGAGTGGCTTTCCGTTGGGATCGACCACCGCCCCAACCGTCCCGGCCGGTCGGTTCTGGCCACCGACAAAGTAGCGGAAGATGCCGGCACGCGCTTCCGGAGTGTAGAGAGTCGGTGTGCCAAAGCTGCGATTGATCGGCTGCGTGACCTTGATGCGCTGATCCTGCCAGCTGCCAAAGAAAAAAGTCTTGTTTTTGATGATCGGTCCGCCAATCTCCGCACCATACTGATTAAGCTTGAGATCGGGACGGTTGAAGCGCTCGGCAATCGTCGGGTTGCCCTGCGCCAGTGCCTGGTACTTCTGGGCATTGTTGAAGAACTCGTTGGCGTTGAGAATCGAGTTGCGGAAGAAATGAAAGAGCGTACCGTGAAATTCGTTGGTACCACTGCGCGTCGCAATCGCCACATTGGCGCCGGAGTTTCGTCCGTTCTCGGCCGTCGCGTTATGGGTCGTGACACGGTACTCCTGGACATTATCCGGGTTCAGACGGTAGACGTTCGACTGCGGGTTTGGCACCGAGGGCTCATTGGCGTCGATTCCGTCGACCGTGACGTTGAAGGCCCGGTCACGTGAGCCATTGACGTGGGTTCCGCTGCCGGCACCTCCACTCGTGCGCTGAACCAGCCCCGGCTGAAGCGTGATCAGCGAGAGCGGGTTGCGTCCATTGAGCGGCAGCTCAGCAATCGTCTTACGCTCGACGACATCACCCAGCGCGGCATTGGTGGTGGTCAGTTTCTCGTAACTACCTTCAACCGAGACGATCTCTGCCGCCGCGCCAACCTGCATCGAGACATCGACCACCAGTGGTGACCCCACGGTCAGAATATTGGAGGTGCTGGTGAATGTTCTGAACCCTGACGCCTCAACTCTTATCTCGTAAGTGCCGATGATCATCGACTCGAAACTGAAATTTCCAGCGGAGTTGGTGGTCGCGGTCAGGACTACTCCTGTCGCTTCATTGCGGGCAATCACTTTTGCCCCCGGCAGAACGGCCCCACTCTGATCCGTCACCGTGCCGGTGATGCGCGACGTTCCCGTCTGCGCCATACCAACCACACTGGCCAAGGCTAGCAGCGCGATCGATAGAACTGTCAAACATTTTTGCCTCATCTTCTTCTCCTAAAAAATGGTACTTGCCACATCGCCCTGAATGCCGGCAGAGAAAATCCTCCACCGGTCGGTCCAAGACCAACCCCAGGCACTTGTTGAACCGAGTTTACTCAAACGCACAAAACGACTAATGAAGTACTTGTGATTGTGCGCGGTCGATCATCGATATTCCTGAATATACTCGCACCGCGAGGGGTGGGGCAAGCTGAGAGTCTTTGGCTTACTGACCGGGCAGATTGGCACGGTCTTTGCGCAGCTGGGCCGCCTTGAGACGCTGAACTTCGGCAAACTGGCGGGTCGCGTCTTCACGCCGCCCGAGCTGCTGGTAGGCGCGGGCAAGGTTGTAGTGGAGATCGTGGTCAGTGCTGGTCTTCCCGGGTGCTCTGACTGCCGATTCCAGCAGCTTCACGGCCTCGGCCGCCTTTCCTTCACGAAGAAGAATCTTTCCGAGGAGTCCGGTCGCCTCCGGTGATTTTGGGTCAAGCCGGAGCGACTCTTCGACGCGGCGGCGCGCCTGACCGAAGTTTCCATCCTTGGCCTGGGCATCGGCGAGGTAGTAAAGGGCGGTCGTGTCACGCGGATAGCGGGTAACGGCGATCTCGAGCGCGGCAATGGCCTCTTTATTCTGCCCAAGCAGGCTGTGAGCGACGCCCAGTGAGAAGTGGAGCCGCGGCAGATCCGCACTCAGCCTGGCCGCCGATCGTAGCTCTTCGAGCGCCGTCTCGTAGTTCTGGTCACGGAGAAATGCCTGTCCCTGCAGCAGGTGAAGCACTGGCCGCCCGGCTGGCAGCGCCGCCAGACGTTCCAGGATTGCACGGAAGCCGGCCCGTCCAAGACGTAGATATCCCAACCCAAGACTGTAGAGCACCGCCGGATCAGGCGGCGCAGCGTCGATCGTCGGGGCGAGTCGGGCAATCGCCTCTTCGTCGCGGCCAAGAGCGGAGAGCGCGAGCCCACAGAGCTGGCTTGCCTGGATCGATCGAGGCTGCTCACGCAGAATACGCTCAAAGACCTCGATCGCCGCTTCGAACCGTCCTGTCCGGTAATGGAGAATTCCAAGATTGAGCCGAACCGGCGTCAGCCCTGGTGCCAGACGCAGCGCAGCCTCATAGGCAAGCACGGCTTCATCAGACCGTCCAAGGCGCACCAGCGCCACGGCAAGGTTAGCGTGGGCCTCAACATAGTCCGGGCGCATCCTGATGGCCTCACGGTATTCATCCACCGCCGCGGCCATCTCTCCACGCTGCTGCAGGGCGACCGCCCGGTTGAACCGCTCGGTCGCCCCACCCTCCTGGAACAGGATGAGAACCCCCAATGCCACGATCTTCAAACCAAACAGCGACCCCATTGCCCTCTCACCTCTTAATCTGCCTTCGCCAACCATCCTCCAGCTCGCGCAGGCGCACCGCATCCGTCGCGGCCGGATTGAGCTTCAAATACTGCCTGATATGGTCTGCAGCACTCTCATATTCGCCGCTTCGGGCAATAATCTCACCCAGATAGACGTGTGCACGTGCCGCGGCCCTCTCATCAACCCTCAGGGCCTCCTCCAGACATTGCCGGGCCGGTTCATACCGGTTGAGCGACAGGTTTCCGTAACCGAGCAGCAGCAGGGTCAACGGGACACGTGGCGCGGCGGCATAGGCCCGCTCCAGGGAACCGACCGCCTCCTCAAACCGACGCTGCTGAAGCTGACAGTAACCGAGCCCCTGCCAGGCTGGCGCGTAACGCCCATTTACCCGCAAAGCCGCCTCGAAATCGCGCGCGGCCTCGTCCAACCGATTAGCCCCCATCGCGATATTGCCCCGCTCTGTCAGCGCCTGAAAATATTCCGGATATTCATCGATTGCCCGGGTCAACTGACGAATCGCACCAGCCTCGTCCCGTGCCCTGAGCCTCCGCAGCCCCTCCTCATAGGACTTGCGTGCACCTCCCGGTATCCTCTGCGCCGCCTCCTCAACGCTCACCACTCCCGGTGGCGCCGCGTTACCACCAACCCTGACCGGTACTCGCAGGTAGAGATCGACCTGCAGCCGGTTGGCAAAACTGCGCGTTGAGTCCGACTCTGCCGGCTCTGAGTATTGCTCAGTCACCTCTGGATTGACGGCCGACAGCCGGTATCGCCCAGCTGGGATTGCCCGAACTTCGTATCGCCCCTGATCGTCACTCCAGACCTCACGCCAGAACCCATTGACGATCTCGATCCGCACCTTTGCCCTCACTCCCGGCTGACCATCCGGTAGGTAGACCCGCCCAAAGACGGTGATTCCTCCCTGCCAGCCGAGACCGGCACAGACTGGCAGAAACAATAGTACCAGTCTCCATAAGATCTGCCGCGCCATCCGGAATCCTCCCCACCACGACCAAACCGATGGATTAAAAACGGGGACCACACCTGCGTGCAGTCCCCGCCTGAATGTCACCTGGCTTCTTGAATCCTAGAAGGATATCCTGACCGCCAGCTGAATGATACGATTGCCTGAAACGTAGGCCGGCTGGGTATTGAACTCTCCAACACCGTTACCGAACTGCGTATTACCCGGCGCGCGGGCTCCACCACGAACATTGAGAATTGTCGATGGTGAGGCCTGCTGGAACGTCGCAAAGTCTGAGAGGAAGGCCGATGCCCCGTTTGTCACCGCGAAGCTGGTGTTCGGGAAGAAGGTCAACCCCTGATTGAATCCGGTGAACTGCGCCTGGTTGAAGACGTTGAACATCTCGAGTCGCAGCTGGAGATTACGAGTCGAATCCCCGCCCAGCGCGAAGTTCTTGAAGACCGAAAGGTCGGTCACGTTGACACCCGGAGTCCGGATGATCGAACGCGGCTGCGGTCCCGGATTGAGCCCGGGCATCCGAATCTGCGCAAAATCGAAGCCCTTTGCGAACTCGATTGAAGACTGCGGAGTACCCGTAATGATCGGCCGTGGCCCCTCTGTCCACGAACCACTGATGTGCTGGTTGGCATTGATGCCCTGGATCCCATAACCCAGCTCGGTCGGCGTTCCGCTCATAAACTGCGTCACCCCGGTCAGCTGCCAGCCGTTGACGATCCCTTTCACCAGCCAGTTGTTCGCCTTCAGTGTCGGCAGATCCCAGACATAGTTGAAGTTCAGGATGTGCTGCCGATCGAAGCTCAGCAGTCGGTAGTCGTAACAACGTGAGCAGGCGATGTTGATAAACTCACCCTCCGCGTTGGAAGCAGTCCCCAGTGCCTTCGACCAGGTGTAGGCCGCACCAAAGGTGATCCCCTGCCGGAAACGGCGCTGCAACGTCGCCTGGAGTGAATGATAGTTCGACGACCCGCCAAACGTCTTCATCTGTACCGTCTGGTAACCGGGATACCGTCGCAGGAAGTCCGGCTGGAAGGCGAACCGTCCGCTAAACTTCAGCCCGGCATTCCGGTAGATCGCCGGCAGATCCGGCTCCTCATCCGGCACTACCCCGTTGGCAAAGAATGACGGATCCTGCGCCCCCCTCGTGAAGAGGAAACCATACGGAATGGCGTTAAGGTTAAGATCCTCCGGCAGGTGACGGGAGAGGGTCGCAACATAACCAACGCTCACCACGGTGTCGTACCCAAGATCCTGCTGAACCTGCAGACTGTAGCTCTGCACGTTCGGGATATACCCCTCACGATCCGCTCCGCGGACGGAGGCTGTTCCCAGCGCGATCTGGCCGGTGTTCTGACCAACCGTCGCGAGGTTGCCGAAGTTGAACTGCGGGTTGACGAAGGTCGGCGGCTGCTCCACCGACGGGAAGATTACGTTGTTACCCGAAACCCGATCATACCCGAGCCGGTAGCCACCACGCAGCACCGTCTTCTGATTGCCAAAGAGGTCGTAAGCGAATCCAAGCGCCGGCGCCCACTGGATGCCACGATTCTTGAACCCTCCACGCTCGATTCCCTGGTTCGGCTGAACCATGCCATTGAAAGGATCTCCCGATCCTGGCACTATTCGATTGATCAGAAACGCCGGCAACAGTACCGTCGGATTGGCCGGATCGATCGCGTTCCGTCCGCTGTTGGCCCGCCGATAGAGGCGCACCGCCTTGCTCGGATCCCACTTGGTCGGATCGAAGAATCCTCCCTGCAACCGCTGATCAAACTGCGGCTGGATCCAGTTCATCCGCAGCCCGTAGTCGAGCGTCAATCGTCGATTGACCTTCCAGTTGTCCTGGATGTACCACTCGACGTTGGTCGAGCGATACTGCCCCTGGTAGATCCCGCGCGTCGGCTGATTGAGCGTATTGAAGGCTCCAAGCAACGCGTCGGCGTAGGCGTGCCCGGTGTTGTTCGTGTTTGCAAGATTGGCCGTCCCACCCGGATTGTTGAGCGGATTGAAGACGATGCTCATCGAGTTGCCCGCCGCCTGATCCTTCCGGCTGCGCTGGACGTAGATACCACCCTTGATGGTATGCGCCCCACTCACCTTGCTCATGTTGTCATAGAAGTCGAAGGTCGTATTCGAATTCTTGTAGGGAAACTGGCTGTAACTTGCCGTCCCCGCCCAGTTGTGGCCTGCGATGTAGCCGTTGCCGAAGGCAATATTGATGAACTGGGATGCCGGATACGGGAATGGCGTCGCCCATTTGAAGCCGAAGCCACTGTAGGTGCCGGCGTTCGCGTTGGTCGGATCGAGCGTCAGGTTGTTCTGGCTCGCCCCGAAGACAAACTCATTGGTCAGCGTTGGCGAGAGCGTCGTCGTCAGATTGTACGTCCCATTCCACGCCGGTGCCTGATTGAAGTCGAGCAGGTCGAACGGAATCTGGTTGTTACCACCCGTCCATCCCAGACCATAGGGCAGAAACTGCTGATCGGCGTCCCTGGTGTAACGAACGAACATCCGCGTAGTGTCGCTGACATTCGCGTCGACCCTGACGCTGTACTCACGCCGTGGATACCCGGCGCTCGCCTGCGACTGGTGATTGAATGCATAGTTCGCGGCCGTATTAAAATTGGAGACGTTGGCAAAACCCCCGAACTTTCTCAGGATGTTCTGACCATCAGCATTGATACGGTTGGCCGGAATGACATTGCCTGGAAAGGGCTGCCCCGTCAGTGGATCGAAGAGCGTTACCGCCGCACCGTTTCCACTCCGGGTCTGACTGAAATCACCGTTGATCTCGGCCGCCGTCGGCACCCGCGAGAGACGCGCCGAACTTGGCAGTAACTGCTCCTGCCACTCCCGTGAAACAAACCAGAAGATCTTGTCACGGAGCTTATCACTCCCCAGCGGACCAAAGACGCTCTTTGGCAACCAGACCGGACCACTCAGGTTGAAGCCCTGATAGTTGTACCGATAGAGGTTACGTGCTCGTCCCTGTGCGTTGTTAAAGAAACTGTTGGCGTTGAATCCCTCGTGACGATGGTAGTAATAACCGGTGCCGTGAAAGTCACGGTTTCCACCCTTGGTCACGATCTTGATGTCACCGCCCGCCGAACGTCCATACTCGGCCTGGTAGTTGGAGGTCAGAATCTTGAACTCCGCAATATTGTCGAGCACCAGCGCAATGTGCTGCGTTCCATTCGAACCGGTATCGACGTTGGTCGTACCATCGATCGTCAGGTTGTGCTGATTGGCACGCGTTCCGTTGATGTTGAACGAACTGAGTCCGCCAGGTCCGGCCGTCTGCCCATTGACGAAGCTCACTACCCCTGGAGTCAGCTTGACCAGATCGAGGTAGTTCCTCCCGTTGAGCGCCAGATTCTCCACCTGCTCGCTATTGATCACCTGGCTCTGCTCGGCGCTCTCAGTCTTGAGCAGCAACTGCGAGGCATCCGCCGTGATCTGGACGATGTCGCCGACTCCGCCGATCTCGAGCGAGATCACACCAGTTGACTGCCGATCATTGACGTTGATGACGATTCCTGATTTGACCGCCTTCTTGAATCCGCTCGCCTCAATCGTCACCGTGTACTCCCCCGGCTGCAGCGCCGGAAAAGCGAAGGTTCCCTCGCTGCTCGACGTCTGCTGCAGCGACAGATTCTTCTTCGGGTCGGTCAGTGTGACCTTCGCGCCACTGATCGCCGCCCCCTGCGGATCCTGCACCACCCCGCCCAGGCTCCCGCTGGTCTGGGCTAGAACCGGCATCCCCCAGGCCAACAGCAGAATCAGCGTGTGGAGAAGTGACACCACCACCCTGTTCGAAAACAGAACTGATCTCATCTTTAGCTCTCCTCGATATTTATTTACTGGAATCCCGCCTGCAGACACCCGGGGGTGGCAGGCAGAAGAGTGTGCAGAACCGACCTCGTACGAAGTCCATTGACACTGGAGGGACTTAGTCTGTCTTCCCATTCTCCCATTATGTCCGATCTCCCTCCATAGCTGACGCCACAGTGTGTCGCCAGAGGTCTGGCCAGGAACTCGATCGTTCTGACTGGATTAATGCGGCCCCGATCCGGTCTCGCCCGTTCGTCCGGCACAATGGCACTGCCGGCAACGAGCCCCGGACAATCAGGAATTAAAAGCCGGGTAAAATCTGATATTAAGTAAAGTAAAGATAGAACTACCGGCCTGGCCGGTCTCGATTCGAATGAGCGGAAGCTGTCAGTTATCTCTTATCCAGATCGTCTGATCCGGATCGATATAAATCAATATAAATCGGTATAGAGAGATCTCTGTAACCGGGTATTCGTACGAAGACGATCTGAAAAATCGACTCACACAAAATTAATCTACGTCAAAGACAAAACTGTAAAGCAAAATAACGGCACTGGGTTTATATCTGCGGGAAGGCTCTTTGTCAAGATCGCTCAATCGAGGCATCACGGCCACCGAGTAATTGCAGATCGGGTGGCCGGCTGACCTGAGTTCTGTGGCAGCGACGACTTGTGACCACCTGTCTCAACTCGGCTTCGGAGGAGAGAGCCTGCGGGAAGACCGAAAGCGGGTAAGGCCGGACCGGGCACATTAAAGATGATCAGGGCCTGGTCGCGGTTACAAGGCAACGAATTCCGACCGGGTAGGAAACAAATCTTCCCAATCCGAGCTCGAGTTCGACCACCCACTTTACGACCAGACCGGAACTGTTTCTGGTCTGTTTTATGACGTGGGAACGGAGATCCTGCGAGCTGATCTCTCTCTTTCTTCGCTTGAGATAGGCAAAACCGGGGTAGAGCAGAAATCCGAGATGTGAGCGCCTGTCGATCCTGAATCCGGCATCCTGAAGCCTGGTTGTCAGGCCGCTCATTGAATAGCGGCGAAAGTGCATGAGGGCGCGGTCGAAGTCATCATAAAGTTCCGGGCCAGCCGGAACCTCGAGAATTGCCACTCCACCCGGCTTGAGCAGTCGATGAATCCTGGCCAGGGCGCCTTTGTCATCTTCGATGTGCTCAAGTACGTTCAACATTATTACTGCGTCAAACGACTGGTCCGGCAGCGGACATTGCAGAAGGTCGAATCGAAAGAGTGGGATGCCTGGCAGTGTCTCCGCAAGTTTATATAGTGGTTCCCGAACCGTGTCGGCTCCACACAGTGTGATCTCAGGGAGGGATCTTCGGATGTCCTTCAAAAGGAAACCGGAAGAGCAACCAATTTCGAGTACCGTTGGCCGGACCCGGTGATGGAGATGCTTTTTCAGCTGGGCGATGGCCTCGCGCCGTGAAGCAATATCGATCGGGTGTGTACCTCCTGAGCTCTCATCGATCAGGACTGTCAGATCCTCTGACCATCCGGCAAAGTTCTCACTATATTCGAGAACCTTAACCACTTTGGAACCTGATCTGAACCCGCTGCCCGTCCAGACAGGGGGAGCCTCAAATCCGGCCGGCGCCGGGATCTCAAATGGCAGATTGTCACTGTCGCTGTTCATGTCTTCAAAAGGTCTGTCGTCGAAAAGGCAGGCTCTCAAATCGCGTCTCACGAGCCCAATAGTAATGGTTCTCCGGTTTGTCCGTCACTGCTTTCCACCAGCAACGACCTCGATCGCGGCCTGATTCCTGCCGCCAGCCCTGACCTCGACTGGCTGATCAATCCTGATCCGATCGACAAGGCAGACCTTGTCCTGGAGATCGTTGCAAAAATAGATGATCGCCTCGATTGTGAACGCGGTCTGACCGGGTCGAGTCTCAACCGGAATCTCAAGCGGGAACTTTGGCTCGGTGAAACTGCGCGCACTCTCCTTCGCTGTCGGACGGAGCGTCTTCTCATCACCGCTGCGCCACCCAAAATAGAAAGGAGCGCCCTGATTGTACTTGTAGCCGGTGGGCAGTTTGAATGAGAGAGCGATCGAGGCGCTGCCGGGAGCCAGCGTCACCGCCGGAAGCGTGACCGGACGCCCACGGAACCGGCGGACGACGTGCTGGTTGAGTCTCTCAAGCCCCTTCAGCTCGACGGTCGAGACATTACCACTGGAGAGGTCGATCCGGCGGATGAGATGGTTGTTGGTGTCGGCGACGAATAGCTCTCGCGAGGTCGAGCTGATTCCACCCGGTTCGTTGAACCTGGCCTGGCGTCGGTCGCCGTCGCGAACTCCGCGGTCCCGGTTGCCGGCGTAGGTGCGGCTCTCCCGCTGACGGATCTGCAGCTCTTTGATCTTGTGGTTATATGTATCAGCGACGTAGAGCTTACCACCGGTGTAGGTCACCCCAAGCGGATGCTGGAGGCGGACAGTATCGCCAACGCCGTCGATGTCGCCAAAATCGAAGAGTCCCTGACCGACAATGGTGCTGACAACATTTCCCGGAGGGAGGGTGGCGGCACGAATCGAGCTGACCTCGCTGTCGGCGAAGAAGATCGACTGGCCATCAGTGGTGACGCCACTTGGCTGGGCGAGCGCTGCCTGATCGAGTGGCCCGTCGGTGTGATTCTCGCGGCCACTGCCGGCATAGGGACGCGCCTCGCGGGTCTTCAGATCGACTACCCAGAGCTGATGGGGGCCGGCCATGGCCACGTAGAGCATACCGCCGTGCACCAGCGCATCCCAGGGCGAGTTGAGGGCGACGGCGGTACCAACCCCCGGTTCGTTGAAACGGCGGGCCTGCTGGCCGGTTCCGACAAGTGTCTCAACCGTTCGCGCCTTCAGATCGGCCCGTCGGATGAGGTGGTTCTCGGTGTCACAAATGTAGAGCGTCTCACCATCGAGAGCCACTCCCTGGGGATGGTTGAACTCCGCTTCGGCAAATGAGCCGTCACGGGCACCAATCCCACCTTCGCCAATCACCTCCTGGATCGTTCCATCAAGCGACGTCACAATGATCCGGTTGTGGTTTGAGTCTGAAATAAAGAGGCGTCCACTCTTCTCATCGGCGAGAACCTTGCCCGGGAAACTGAGCAGGCTTGGCGGTGCTGACTCCTTCTCAAGCCGGAAACGGATCGGCTCCTCATTCATCGCCCCCTGGGCACGGAAGTATTCGACGGTCTGACCGATTGCCTGGTCGAACATTTCGTAGATTCCCTCGCCCGAATGCGATCCGATGACCTTGCCCTTGGGATTGATCAGAACCAGTGTCGGCCAGGCGCGCGCCGCGTAGGACTGCCAGACGTCAAAGTCCTTGTCATTAATCACCGGATGCTCGATCTCATAGCGAAGGATCGCCTGTCGAATGTTGTCGGTTCCCTTTTCGGTCGTGAACTTCGCGGAGTGGACACCGATAACGACAAGCTGGTTGGGATACTTGGCCTCAAGTCTCTTCAGATCCGGGATGATGTGCATGCAGTTGATGCAGCAGTAGGTCCAGAAGTCGAGCAGAACAACCTTACCCCGCAGTTCGCGGAGGCTGATTCGCCGGTCGGTATTGAGCCATTCGAGGCCACTGGGAAAGTCCGGTGCATTGACCTCACCTTCAAGAAATGGATTCTTTTTGACCTGCACGGTGTTCCTTTCCGGTGGTGGATCCTGCCGTTCCCGTTCTCCATTGACGGCTGGGGAGAGAATAAAGATGACGAGAATCATCGTTGCCACCAGCAGACGGCGGCGTGCCGGATTTAATGACCAAGTTGACTTGAACATGCCTGTTGAACCTCAACCTTGTTTTGGGCGATCGCCGATCAGATGGCATTATAGTCCGTGCCGTGGTGAAAACTGAAACGGCGTACCGGAAGAGCCGGACCAGAATATCTGTTTGGGGGATAGTAAAGGACTCATTGTGCCAAATTTGTTAATAATATCAGCGGTTATCGAGGTGCTCGCGCTCGTGCTCTGGGTTGGAGGACTGGCCGTCCTGACCCTGATCGTAGCACCGGCAGTCTTTCAGACGGCCCCTTCGCGGGAGAGTGCCGGGCGAACTTTCGGGCTGATCCTGCAAAGATTCAATCGACTCGGCTGGGCATGCGGTCTGGCGATACTGGTCGCCGGCCCTCTCCGTTACGCCGGACGCTTCAGCCAGGAACTCTACGCCGCGGAGTTCACCCGTTACCTCCTCGGTCTGTTGATGCTCGGACTGAGCCTCTACACCGGTCTGGTTCTCGCGCGACGAATCGAGAGACTGCGGGGCGAGATGGGGGTCGGTATCGACCAACTCGCGAAAGATGATCCACGCCGGGTGGAGTTCAATCGGCAGCACGGACAGTCGATGGCGCTCACCGCCTTCAACCTGCTGCTTGGACTGGCAGCAGTGGTACTCTACGGAATTGAGGCCCGGTGAACCTCGACCGGCAGATTGAGAGGGCGGACGATATCGAGCCATGCGACTTCTGATCTATTCACACGACACTTTCGGAATGGGAAATATCAGGCGGATGCTGGCTATCAGCCGTGGTCTGCTCACCGGGCTCCCGCAGAGCTCGATACTGTTGCTGACCGGATCACCGGTAATTCACCTGCTGCAACCGGACTGCCCCCAGAGAATGGACTACGTCAAACTGCCCTGCCTGACGCGAACCGATCGCGGAGAGTACGAGGCGCGATATCTTGACACCAGCGGAGCCGAGTTGATTCGGCTCCGCTCGGAGTTGATTCTCGCCACGGTTCGCAACTTTGCGCCAGATCTGCTGATTGTCGACAAGAAGCCCGGTGGTGTTCGCGGTGAGCTGCGGCCGGCCCTCGACTTTCTGCGGACGGAGAACCCTCAAACGCGAACAGCGCTTATTCTGCGTGACATCCTCGATCGGCCGGAAGCGATCATCTCAAACTGGGAGCAACGCGGTCACTACGACTATCTGCGAAGAGATTACGACCGTATCCTGATCCTTGGACAACGTGAGATCTTCGATCCGCTCACTGAGTACCGGTTTCCGGCCGAGGCCGTCAGGCAGGCACGTTTCTGCGGCTACCTGCGGAAGGATGTCGACCCGGTACGTGTCAGACAGGAGCGCGAGAGTCTCCGGGTCGACGGTAACGGCAGGCGAATGCTGCTCATTACCCCGGGGGGAGGTGCGGATGGCTCTCGGCTGGTTGAGGTCTGTCTGGCCGCGCTGGCCCAACACCAGCCGATCAATCTGCAGACGATCGTAGTCAGCGGACCTGAGATGCCGGCTGCTGATCGTGAGCGGTTACGGGCGATGGCAGGGGCGCTGCCCGGGACCAGCTTTCTCGAGTTCAGCCAGGACCTGCTCGCGCTGATGGCGGCGGCAGATCTGGTCATCTCGATGGCTGGATATAACACGATCTGCGAAATTCTCTCTTTGCGCCGAAGGGCGATCGTCGTTCCGCGGGTGAGGCCAACAGAGGAGCAGTGGCTTCGGGTGGAGCGGTTCGCGCCGCTCGGCTGCTTCACGGCAATCCATCCGGACAACCTGACCCCCGAACTGATGAGTGAAGAGATCGGGCGGCAACTCGACTCTCCGGTCGACGAAGAGGTCTGGTCACGAATCGACCTCGGGGCGCAGGAGGCGATCAACGCGGAGGTGCGAGCACTGCTCGGTGATGATGGCTAAAACAGTTGGATACGTGCTGAAGGGGTACGGGCGCACCTCGGAGACCTTCATCTCAAATGAGATCGCCCTGCTTGAAGAAGCCGGAGTGAGTATTCATATCTTCTCGTTGAAACGGCTGACGGACGAAGTGGCACACGGCGTGACGCGACGAATCGGCGTCCCGGTCACCTATCTGCCAGATTTCAAGTCGCGCGAGGGTCTGGGCTGGCGAAGATGGCTCGCCTCAAATTGGCTCGCCTTTGGGGCATCACACCGCCGGATCTGGCGTCAGCGACCCGGCGCCTGGCTCCAGACACTGGGGATGATGACGATCTTCGCCCTTCGCTATGGCCGTGAAACCTGGCCGTCTTTTCTGCGTGAGTTTCTGCAGGCTGGGGTGATTGCGGCCGAGGTGCTCGAGGTCGATGGTGAGACGATCGCTCACCTCCACTCTCACTTTGCCCATACGGCAACGACCGTCACGTGGCTTGCGGCCCGGCTATGCGGCAGGCCGTTCAGTTTTACAGCGCATGCCAAGGACATCTACCGGATCGACATGAATCCGGGTGACCTGCTTACCCGCAAGCTCCGTGCCGCCAGCTTTACTGTCACCTGCACTCAGGCCAACGTCGATCACCTCTCGCGGCTCACGAGCGAAAGTGAAAAGATCCATCGCCTCTATCACGGTATCGACCTCGATCTCTTCTGCGAGCGAGCACTAAAAGACCTGGCTTCGCCACCTCTGATCCTCGCGGTTGGTCGCTTCGTCGACAAGAAGGGATTTCCCGATCTGATTGAAGCGTGCCGGATTCTGCGTGACAGAGGAGCAATATTTCAGACCATGATCGTTGGCGGGTTCACTCCGTTGACCGATCAAGTGCGTGACCTGATCGAGCGGTATGAACTAACTGGTCAGGTATCTCTCCATCCGGCGATGACACAGGAGGAACTGACCACGGTCTACGCCCAGGCGACGGTCTTCGCCCTACCCAGTCTGATCACCGATGACGGCGACCGTGATGGAATCCCAAACGTTCTGGTCGAGGCGATGGCGACCGGTCTGCCAGTAGTCTCAACCAGGGTCTCCGGGATACCAGAGCTGGTGAAGGACGGCGAGACCGGGCTTCTTGTTGCGCCACGTGACGCCGAGGCACTTGCCGGGGCGATCGAGCGGGTGCTGACTGAGCCGCAACTCCGGTCGCGGCTTGGGCTGCGTGGTCGACAGCTTGTTCTCCGTGAGTTCAACGCGCGCACCAACATCTTGCGGCTGAAGCGGCTCTTTGCACAGGCACTGGCGAGGGTCGCGCCATGAGCGGCCGCTGGTTGCCTCCTGAGCTTCCCCATCTCGCCCGCCTGCTCGACCCGGTCACGGTGGGTGAGCTGGTCAACACCAGACCTCTCCCCGCTCAGGATCTGGTGGAGTGCCGGCTGACCCACATCCGATACCGGCCGTATCAGAACTGTACCCTGACGTGGGAGGGCCGGACTGCTGCCGGGATCGTAAGATGGTTCAGCATCCTGGCCTGCCGTGATGGGCAGAGCCGTCAGGAGTATCTGACAGCAACCACCACCAGCCCATTCGTTGCGAGCGTAGGACACGATGCGTTCCATCTTCCCGGGTTTGACGCCGTCCTCCGCATGTTCCCAAGTGAACGGAGACTTGACAGCCTGCACTGGCTCGCCAAGCCGGCACGCCTGATCGAGGAGCTGGCTGTGCTGATGCCTGGCAAATGTGATGACGTAAGACTGACAATAGTCCAGTATGTCGCTGAACGAGGCTGTACCGTCCGGCTGACAAACAGCGCCGGGGCGACGGTCGCCTATGGCAAATTCCAACGTCCGGGAGAGTCAGCCCGCACCTGGCGGATGATCAACAACCTCTGGAGTGTCCGGCCGCACCCGTCAGGATTGATCATCCCCGAACCACTCGCCTGGCATGCCGGGTCGGAGAGTTTCTGGCTCGGCGAACTTGCGGGTCAGACGCTCGATGGAAATCTGACCAACCACCACTTTCCAGAGGTCGGACGAACTCTGGCCTCACTCCATCGTGTCCGCCTTGATCCCTCCCCTCCCGACATCCCGGATATCGCCTCACAACTCCCGGTGAAGATCGCTTTTCTTACTGCCATTCGACCCGATCTTGAGGGTCGGCTCAAAGGTCTCGCGCAACAGCTTGCTGCCATTGAGCCACAGATGGAAGGCGAACCCGCCACCCTCCACGGTGACCTTCACCTCAAGAATCTCATTGCGCTCCCCGACGGACGGATCGGCCTGATCGATCTCGACAATCTCGGATATGGAGATCCGCTGATCGACCTCGGAGGTTTTGCCGCCAGTCTTTACTATCGGGGCCTGGCCCCTGGTCACTCGCCGGAGCTGACGGCACACCAGGTCGAACTGCTCTGTCAGGGCTACCAGAGAGCGACTGGCGCGATCATCAATTGTGCCCGGCTTCGCGCCCTGACTGCGGCGGCACTGATCAATGAACGAGCCTGGCGCACGGTGACGCGGCTCAGAGACGACTGTCTGGTGATGATTGAACGGCTGCTTGCCGTGGCGGAACGGATGGTGACGTCGTGAAAAAGCGCCGCCTTCTCTTCTACTGTCAGCCGGTGCTTGGCATGGGCCACCTCGTCCGCAGCCTTGCCATCCTCCGCGGGCTCTCCGATTTTGAGATCTGGCTGGTCAATGGTGGGATGCCTCTTGGCGAGGAGACCCGCCACCTCATCCCGACCGGTCTTCACACCATCGATCTGCCGCCCCTGATCGCAGATCGCGACTTCAGCGAAGTCAGGTCCACCGACCCATCGGTCGACCTGTCGCTGATCAGGGCGAGGCGCAAAAGCCTTCTCATCGAAACCCTCACTGCGATCAATCCAGACATTCTGCTGATTGAACTCTATCCGTTTGGACGGCTCAAATTCGACTTCGAACTCCGCCCCCTGCTCGAAACCGCACAGGGGATGGCATTTCCACCGCGTATCGTCTGCAGTCTGCGCGATATCCTGGTTACCAAACGGGATCAGGAAGCATTCGAACAATTTGCCACCGCGACGGCCAACCAGTTCTTCGACCTCATCCTTATCCACTCTGACCCCGATTTTCAGCCGTTGGGTGAGACATTCCCACCGGTTGACCGGTTGACGAGTGAGATCAGATACACGGGGTACGTTCTGCCTTCCTCATCACCCACCACCAGCTCACCAGAACCCGAAGTCGAACCGACAATCGTCGTGAGCATCGGTGGCGGACGGGTCGGTGTTGAGCTGCTTGAGGCCACAATCGCCGCCAGTCAGCAGCTTCACCAGATCCGGCCGCACCGGCTTCGCATCTTTACCGGGCCCTACCTGCCCGCGTGCGACTGGCAGCGACTGGTCGCCGCTGCGGCTCACGACGACTGGATTTCGGTGCTCCGCTTCACTCCCAACCTGCTCGAAGAGATGCGAGCCGCTGCCCTCTCGATCAGTATGGCTGGTTACAATACCTGTCTCGAGCTTCTGCTGGCCGGGACACCATCAATCGTCTATCCCTTCACCGGTAACAACAACGACGAGCAGACGCTCCGGGCGCGCAAGCTCGAAGCCTTCGGAGTAGTAAAAGCACTGACCGCCCGGGA
>JBEGMZ010000443.1:0-8057 GCA_041182745.1 Acidobacteriota bacterium | reverse complement strand
GATAAGACAGGTACTGCTGGCGTTCGGAATTGGCCTCCCGCTCGCGCTGCTGGCGGCGGCACTGCCGGCGCTTGAGGCAGCACGAGTTGCCCCAATGGCGGCGATGCGCGGAAACGATCGGCTTGCGACACGATACCGGTTGCGAACAGCGCTGCTGCTCGCTCCACCGGCACTCTTCGCGCTGGCCTGGTGGATGGCTCGCCGACCACCGGTCGCCGGCCTGCCGCTCTTTGGCTATGGCGCGGCAATCGCGATCGTCTTTGGCGCCGCCCTGCTGGCTCCGGCGGTGCTCTTCCTCCTTGGCCGGATTGGTGACCGCATTCTGTTCCGTCTCTTTCGAGTCGAAGGTCGGCTGGCGAATGCCAACCTCGCCGGCTCAATCCCGCGCCTCTCAATTTCGGTCGCTGCCCTCGCTGTCAGCCTCTCAATGATGGTCGCGATCGCAGTCATGATCGGCAGTTTCCGCGAAACGGTGATCTATTGGGTTGGCCAGACGCTGCAGGCAGACCTCTACCTGCGACCGGCGACGCGCAACAATGTCGCCACCGACGCCCCATTCTCACCTCAGGTGGAGGAACTGGTCGCGAATCACCCCGAGGTCGTCGCCGTCGATCGTTTTCGCAACTTCGATCTGCCCTACGGCAATGGGTTGGTGACGATCGGTACCGGTGAGTTCTCGACGCTGCTCACCTATGGTTCACTCCAGTTCAAGGATCCGGACGGCTCCGAGGCCGGACGGGAAGCGATGCGGCAGGCGATTGGCCGCGATGAGGTCGTCGTCTCGGAGAGCTTCGCCCTCAGGTACGGCCGAACCCGGGGTGAAACGGTAACTCTCGATACTCCACGCGGTTCGGTTCTCTTCAGGATTGCAGCGGTCTACTTCGACTATTCGAGCGATCGAGGCATTCTGGTAATGGATCGGGCGACGTTCTCAAAGTACTGGGGAGAGCCCCAGGCTACCAGCCTGACCGTCTATCTGCGTGAGGGAGCCGATCCTGACCGTGTCCGCGACGAACTTCTTGCCCAGTTTGGCAACCAGTACCGCGTCTTCATCTTCACCAACCGTACACTCCGTGATGAGGTATTGCGGATCTTCGACAGCACCTTCTCGATCACCTACGCACTGGAGGTGATCGCCATCTTCGTCGCCATTCTTGGTGTCGCGACAACCCTGCTGACGCTGATTCTCGAGCGTCGACGTGAGCTCTCGATCCTCCGGCTGGTTGGAGCTGATCGAAAGCAGGTTCGGAAGATGGTACTGATCGAAGCCGGCCTGATTGGAACCGTCAGCCAGGCGATCGGGCTCCTGATCGGCCTCCTCCTCTCATTGCTACTGATCTATGTGATCAATGTCCAGAGCTTTGGCTGGACGATCAGGTTTCACCTTCCAGTCGGCTTTCTGCTCCAGTCATCGATTCTGATTCTGCTGGCAACGATTCTCGCGGGTCTCTATCCCGCCCGTGTCGCCTCCCGCCTGCCCACGACCGAGCAGGTCACTGAAGAGTAGAACCTCCAGGAGACACCCGCTTGAAACGACTACTGTCTGCCTCTATTCTGATTCTGCTGACCCTCTCGCTCGTCCCGGCGCAGCCGGATCCGTGGCGTCGGGCTCTTCCACCCTACACGTTCGACTTTGCCCGCGATCACGCCAGCCATCGGGACTACAAGATCGAATGGTGGTACTACACCGGCAACCTGCGTGCTGCCAACGGACGACGCTTCGGATATCAGCTGACCTTCTTCCGGGTCGGAGTCGATTTTGCTCCGGTCAATCCATCACGTTGGGCCGTTCGTGATCTCTACACCGCCCATTTCGCGGTCAGCGACCTCGACGGAGACCGCTTTCGGCACGCCGAGAAGATAAACCGGGCCGGTATCGGCTGGGCTGGAGCGAGTGAAGACAGGTACCGGGTCTGGAATGAAGACTGGGAGGCTGGCCACAATGCCAGCGGCGCACATATCCTCCGCGCCACTGACGCGGGAATGGCCATCGATCTGACTCTCGACCCAGGCAAGCCTCCGGTCATACAGGGCACGAATGGCGTCAGCCAGAAGGGTAGTGCCGCTGGAAATGCTTCGCACTACTATTCACTGACCCGCATGCCAACCTCAGGGACACTTACCATCGATGGTCAGCGGATCGAAGTGACCGGCGAGAGCTGGATGGATCACGAATTTGGAACAAGTTTTCTCGAAGCCGGCCAGATCGGGTGGGACTGGCTATCGATTCAGCTCGATGATGGCAGAGATCTGATGCTCTACCAATTTCGACGTGACGATGGCCGATCCGATCCCCACTCTAACGGTGCCCTCATCGGTCTGAAGGGCGAAGCAACCCGCCTTGGTGCTGACCAGTTCAGACTGACACCGCTTGAGTATTGGAAGTCACCCACCAGCGGTGCCACCTATCCGATTGTCTGGAAGATCGAGATTCCTTCGCAGGGAGTCGTCCTGACCGCTCGCGCGGCGATCAGTGACCAGGAACTGCGGACCAATGAATCGACCCGAGTCACCTATTGGGAGGGCGCGATCACCCTCGATGGGAGCCATCGCGGACAGGGCTATCTTGAGATGACCGGCTATGCCGGCCCCGCAATGGGTGCGTTCAAGAACTGATACTCCCTGTCGTTTGACAAATTTCACCCGATGGTGGCAATATGACAATTCATCGCGCCCGTAGCTCAGTTGGATAGAGCGTTTGGCTACGAACCAAAAGGTCGCACGTTCGAGTCGTGCCGGGCGCATAAGACTAATAGGACCTATAAGACTTCTTAGCTGCTCAATCCTCTTCGCCTTAAGCCAGCTATCGGTGCGGGATCTCAGAGTTGGACCTTCAGGACCGACTTCCCATCACCCGCCACCAGACCACGGAGAGTCTTATGGCGCGAGGTTCCCGGCTCTCCAATATGGATCGTATAACTTCCGGGCGCAAAGACCTTTGGCCGGAACTCGCGACCTTTGATCCGCAGGGTGTAGACTGTCTCTCCTGTCGCCTCCTCCACTACCTGCAGAACCGGATCGGCCGGGCCTGCGATCTCCAGAGTTGGCAGCCACGCCTCAGGCCTTCGTCCATAGTTGTCTGTCTGGTTGATAGTGATCGGCCACCCGGGATACTGACTCCCGGAGAGGGGGCCGGCGTACCGTGGCCAGCACTCAAGTCGGATCGTTCGTGCCCCTTTGTTGAAGCGGATAATATTGTAGCCGGTCGCCTTGCGGTGAAGTTCCATCGGTTCGGGAAACTGGCCCGGGCTTGGATTCTCGACCGGATTGGCAACGGCATGGATGGTCAGTCTATTCTGAAACCCGTCCTGGTAGTTGCCACTGAAGGGCTGGGCGAGTGGCCCCCCATCGAGTGGCGGATAGTTCGGATTCCAGAAACGGGTATAGACATTGGCGATCGCCGGTGAGCACTGTGACCAGACGGCGTCGCCATACTCGTCAAGGCCGTGCTGGAGGGCGCTCGCCAGGTGCTGATCACCAGCGATGTGGAGCATAAAACCGCGGCGCAGTTCGTGCAGCGCCGCCCGGCGCCCTGACTGGGGCCAGCCATTAGAATCAAGATCCTTGTCCAGCTCGCCCGTCGTCGGTGGCCGCGAACTGATCTGAAGATTGCAAAAGATTGTCTGGCTGAGACAGGCCTTCATCTGCTGATCACGCCAATCGACGGCAAACTCGCGCAGGAATCTCAATTGCCGCTCACCGAGCAGTTGCGCCCCTGGAAGGTCAGCCTGTCGCGTATCAAAATCCCGCTCTGTAATGTGGCTGTCACGGGTCATCGGGGCCTTGACGATCGACGGCGACGACTTGAACTTGCGGTCTTCAAGGATGGCAAAGCCGACTCCACCCCAGACCAGCCGGGTGAAGTAGACCTCGATTCCCTGGGCGACCGGTGCGGGATCCCACGCATCCGGCAGGTGGCTGGTCTGCGTCCGCTGCATCATATTAAGCCAGCTCGCTGGCATTCCATATCCACCCAGCAGCCCGGCAGGATCTCCTGGTGCGGCCGCACGTCCACCATCACCCCAGATGTTTCCGTGGTAGACATCGTGATCGTCAGGAATACATACGCAGGGCCGATGCCGGACAAGATCGGCAAAGGTTCGACACCAGAGATACCACTTGTAGAGGTAGTCAAGTTCGGCCTCAGCGACCGGCTCACGAACCAGGCGGGTCGGATTGCCCTCGTAGATCTGATCTCCGGCAAAGAAGTAGAGATCCGGGTTCTGCTGTTTCAGATTTGGGGTCAGATCGGCGTGTGGAAAATTGACATTGTAGTTCCAGCGAAATGTCTGATTGGCGCCCAGCGGACCGTTGATCTGCTGAACACAGCTTAGTGAAGCAAGAACCAGCTCATCCTTTCCAACCGGGTTGGCCGCGATCGTCCCCTCCCACAGATGCCAGCTCGCCGCAACCGAGCGCCCTCTTGATCTGCCCACGCCTGACTTCAGTCGATAGCGAAGTCGATACGGAACCACCTCACGATCATCCCAGTTGTCGACACGAAATCGAGCGATCCAGCCTGATGGTTCGATCGTCGCAGTCCGGACTGTGCGCCAAACAGCGCCACGCTTCAGCTGCAGGTCAACCGTCTGGTTCTCATCTCGCCCAACGGGTGCAAGTTGAGCCGTCAGCTTGAGGGTACGGTTTTGAACCGTGTAGAGAGCGCTGATGATAGGGCCACAGGTCTCTTCCGGATGTGCGGTGACGCGTGCACCATCAACCTGCCAGTCACGAAACCAGAAACGGGCCGTCCTCTCACCCGTCCCGGGATGTGAAACCAGCGCGACGTTGCCGGCAAGCTGCACCGGGAGGACCTCCTGACGGGTTCGGCTCAACTCTCTCCCGGTCGAATCCCGGGCAACGAGGGTCAACTCTCCCGCGGCGCTGGCGGTCAATTCAAGCTGGATCTCAGCCGGACTGTCACGGATAAGGCTGAAATTCTCAGCACGTGGCTGAGCTTTACTGAAATCACGAAAGAAGACCTGACCGGTCGCATCACAGCCGGCAAACCATCCACCTCCCGGCCCCGGTTGATGATGGATCAACGCGGCGGCGCGATAATCCATCTCTCCTCCACCCGCCCCAATCAGAAAACCAGTCGCGGCATCAGCGGCACACTCTCCGGCGTCGATGCGCCCTGTCCTCACCCGCACGGTGAAACCCTCGCCCTGCGCTGCGATTCGATGCGTCAGCAGATGGAGCGTCCGCATCGGACTCTCCGGGCGTCTGTCTGCGCACTCAATCCGCCCGGCGCGGAGTCGCCAGTCTTGAAGCCGGTTCGCCCAGAACTCTGGCCCTACAAAGACCCGTTCAATATTCTCCGGCATCCGAGACTGGTAACCACGGTGTCCACTCTGCCCTGACTGGGGCGGTACCGGGTCGGCAATCGCGGCCCTCACGCCGGCGGCGCCGACAACGGCGGTCTTGATGAAGGTCCGTCTTGTGCCTGCCAAGTTTCTATCCTCCTCTTTGATACAAGGGATTGAGTCTCATCATCTGCGCCTGAACCGACCGCCGCCAGGCAGCGAGCCGACGCTGCAGCCGTGCTGCAACCGCCGGACGCCTCCGTGCCAGATCGTTTCGTTCGTGAGGGTCGTTGCGCAGATCATAGAGTTCGAGATGGCCGTCCTGGTAGAATTCGATCAGCTTGTAGTCGCCCTGCCGAACAGCTGCCCCGGGTTGATCGACCTCCCCGGCGTTGACGCTCTGGTTGCTATAGTGGGGATAATGCCAGTAGAGGGTATCGCGCTTCCATCGACCCCGCCTGGTCAACAATGGCAGCAGGCTCTCCCCGTCGATCCCGGTTCGGTTTCGTTGACCGGCCGCCTCAACCGCGGTGGCAAAGAGATCCATCGAGCTGACTGAGCGATCTTCAACCACGCCCGCCCTGATTCGTTCTGGCCAGCTGATGATCAGAGGAACACGAATTCCACCCTCGTAAAGATATCCCTTCCCGGCCCGCAGCGGAGCATTGTCGGTCGCTGGTGTCTCCGGCCCCTCCTTCACCGAGAGCCCGCCATTATCGGCCGTAAAGATGAAGAGCGTCTCATCCCCAAGCCCCAGCTGGTCAAGTTTGCGCGTCAGCCGACCGACGCTCTGATCCATGCTCTCGATCATCGCCGCATAGACTGGATTGTTCTGGCCCTTCGCTGGACGTGGCCTGGCCATATACTTGGCGACCAGCTCCGCCCGTGCCTTCATCGGAATGTGAACCGAGTAGTGCGGAAAATAGAGAAAAAATGGCTCCTCCCGGTGAGCTTCCATAAAACGCTCCGCCTCAGCCGTCAGACGGTCGGTCAGGTACTCGCCGACCTGAGCCTTTTCCAGCCCGGGCATAAACCGTCCGTCCCGCTGAAAAGGCGCAAAATAGCTGAGCGGCGTGCCCGTATGGTCACCGCCAATGTTCAGATCAAATCCCTGCTTCTCCGGTTCAAATCCTGGCCCTCCCAGATGCCATTTGCCAATGTGCCCCGTCGCGTAGCCGGCCTCCCTCAGAACTTCAGCCAGCGTGACCTCTTCCAGTGGCAACTCCTGACGGATCACTGGCCGGGCCAACTTCTGTGCCGGCAGATCCTGGCGGCCCGGAAGCCAGTCGGTAAGATGAAGCCGCGCCGGATGCCTGCCGGTCATAATCGCTGCCCGTGTCGGTGAGCAGACCGGTGCTGCGGCATAGGCGCTGGTGAAGCGAACTCCGCGACCTGCCAAGGCGTCAATATTTGGCGTCTGGTGATAGGTGCTGCCGTAACATCCCGAATCAGCCCATCCGTAGTCGTCGATCAACACCAGAACTATATTTGGCGGTCGTGTCCGGGCGAGACTGTCACCCGTCAGGAGAAGCATGAGCAGAAGCAGGAGCAACCTTTGCAAGCCTGTAATCCTTTGTGTAATTAGTTGTCTTTCTGTGCGATCCGGCAGGGAGAGCTACGGCTATTATCGATCATCGTGCCTGTATCGACCCACTTCCACTTTGAAAGAGCGGCATCGATCTCTCCACCGATTGCCAGACTCCCCACAGAAGCGGTACCGAGACAGCCAACCACGCAAGTATGAGCAGAAACCTCTTCACTTCTCCCCCTCGCTTTTGTCCCTGACCTCTACCGGCCTCACCAGACCGTTGGCGATAAAACCGATACCCAGCAGACCCGCCATAAGGTACATCGTCGAGTTGTAAGACCGGGCTGCCGGCAGTCCGGACGCAATACTCGCCGTTGAGATGTAATTGACAAGCGTTGGCCCGATCAGGGCCGCCACCGACCAGGCGGTGATCAGTCGACCGTGGATCGCTCCCACCTGGTATGTTCCATAAAGATCCCGCAGATAGGCTGGGATGGCGGCGAACCCGCCCCCGTACATCGAGATGATGAGTGCGGTGACAGCTACAAAGATAACCCGGTTTTGCGAGAACTGTGTCCAGGGGATGAGACAGTAGAGAGCGGCCCCGAGCAGAAAGTAGATCCGGTAGACGGCCTTACGCCCGATATGGTCAGAGACTGCCGACCAGAAAAATCGTCCCGCCATGTTGAAGATACTCAGTAGGCCGGCAAACCCACCGCCTACCGCAGCGCTCACTCCGAACATGTCTGAGCACATCTTTGAGGCCTGGCCAAGGATGCCAATACCGGCGCTCACATTCATGCAGAGGACAATCCAGAGTAACCAGAACTGGCGGGTTCGCCACGCCCGGTCGACCCCAATCTCGTGAATGCCGCCTGCCATCCCCTTCGCTACTTCCACTTTCCAACCGGGCGGCCTCCAGCCATCAGCCGGTACTCGAATCAATGCCGCTCCAAAGAGCATAAAGAGACTGTATGTGAGGGCCATCGCCAGAAAGGCCTCGGCTACTCCGGTTGAGCTGTCGGATCTGAACCGATCCATCAGCCTCACTCCGAGGGGTGCACCAATCAGTGCGCCCCCGCCAAAGCCCATTATTGCCATGCCGGTCGCCATCCCGGGTCGATCCGGAAACCATTTCATAAGCGTCGAGACCGGCGCGATATATCCAAGTCCGAGCCCGATTCCGCCAACCACTCCATATCCAAGATAGAGCAGCCAGATAC
>JBEGMZ010000442.1:0-4317 GCA_041182745.1 Acidobacteriota bacterium | reverse complement strand
GCTTCTTCCCCCGCGCCAGCCCGATCTCGCACTTGATCAGGTTACCTTTGAAATAGAACTTTGTCGGCACCAGCGTCAACCCCTTTTCGCGGATCTTGGAGAAGAGCCGCTCGATCTCCCGTTTGTGAAGCAGTAGTCGCCGGTCACGATCCGGCTCGTGGTTTTCACGATTGCCGTGTGAGTACGGGCTGATGTGGACATTGAGCAACCAGGCCTCACCTTCGGTGACCTGCACGTAGCCGTCCTTCAGCGTCACCTTGCCGGCACGCGCCGACTTGACCTCGGTGCCGGTCAATTGAATGCCGGCCTCGAAGGTTTCGAGGATGAAGTAGTTGTGGTAAGCCTCACGATTGGTCGCGATGACCCGATCCTTCTCTGCCGTCTTCTTATCTTTTGCCATTGTCTTGGTTCTGCCTGTTCGCCACAATCGCGCATCAGGACTTTGGCCCGGATCGGAAACGACTCTCGGTTCCGGCCAGTAATCGTCCGATATTCTCGTAATGTTTGGCGATCACCAGCCCGGCAACGCCACAGAGTGCCGCCATCAGTGGGACGAAATCATCGAGTGGCCGGACAAGATAGTGCCCAAGCAGTGCCCAGCCGGGGATGGCGACTGCGGCAAGGATCGAGCCAAGCGAAACATACCTCGTCAGAACGACGGTGATGATGAAGACGCCCAGTGAGAGTGAGACTGGCAACGGGGCCAGGACCAGGAAGACTCCCAGCGCCGTCGCGACTCCCTTGCCGGCCTTGAACCTCAGCCAGACCGGGAAGCAGTGGCCAACCACGGCCAGGATCCCGGCTCCGGCAACTACCCAGGGCGTTCCGCCATCACCCGCCAGCCAGCGGGCGAGAAGCACCGCGACGGCCCCCTTGAGAGCATCGAGGAAGAGCGTCAGAATGCCGGCTCTTTTACCAGCCGTGCGGGTGACATTGTTGGCCCCGGTCGCCCCGCTCCCTGACTGGCGGATATCCGTCCCACTCTTCAATCGAACGATCAGATAGCCGAATGGAATCGATCCACAAAGATAGGCAAGCAAAAGTATGGTCCAGCTCATCACAAAATCCTTCTTCTCAGCATATCGAGGGCCGAGTTGACGGCGAGGATGCGAATGAAATGGCGATCACCCGGGAAGACCATCCGGAAGGACTTCGCTCCCTCGTCATCTGCCAGTCCAATGTAGACCAGCCCGACCGGCTTGGCCTCCGAGCCGCCACCAGGTCCGGCAATGCCGGTGATGCCCAGCCCAAAGGTCGCTCCGGCGCGCTCGCGAACTCCACGCGCCATGGCCAGCGCCACCTCCTCGCTTACCGCTCCGTGGGCTTCGATCAGTTCGCGCGGAACGCCAAGCCGGGCAATCTTGGCCTCATTCGAATAGGTGATTACACCCTCGTTGAAATAGTGTGAGCTGCCCGGTACTTCGGTCAGCCTTCCAGCCAGCAGTCCGCCGGTACAGCTCTCCGCCGTCGCTACCGTGTAGCCACGTCTCCGGAGAGCACCTCCAACGACCTGTTCGAGCGATTCATTGCGGCGTGAATAGACGACATCACCAAGCGCCTCCTCGAGCTCTCCTCCCAGCTGATCAAGCCGTGATTGCGCTTCGGCCTCGCTCCGTGCCTGCGCCGTCAGATGCAGCTCGATCTCGCCGTTCTTGACGAGGATGGTCGTCGCTGGATTGGTGTATCTGGTATAAATTGGGGCCGCCAGCTCATCGACCCGCGACTCGCTCAGCCCAAAGATGCTCAGCTTCAGCCGGAGGATGAACATCTCTCCGACCGTTTGACGCAGAACCGGCTCGACCAGCGTGCTGTACATCGGCTTCATCTCGCGGGGCGGTCCGGGCAGCAGGATCGCTGTCCGGCCACCATCCTCGATCAGCATCCCGGGTGCCGTGCCGTGATCGTTTTCAAGCAACGTTGCCCCCTCGAGGATCAGCGCCTGCCGCTCATTGATTGCCGGCATCGGGATGCCACGTTTGGCAAAGCGCGCCCGGATCTTCTCAAGGGTCGGGTGATGCAGCACCAGTCTCCGCTTCAGAACTCGCGCCAGGACCTTCCGCGTCACATCGTCTTCAGTCGGGCCGAGGCCTCCGGTCGAGATGACAATCTCCGAACGACGCAGTGCGTCGCTGATCGCCTCCTCAAGCCGCGCCTCGTCGTCTCCAACGATCGTCTTCAAACGGACTTCAACCCCGATCGAGTTCAACCGCTCGGTCAACCAGAGCGAGTTGGTGTCGATCCGAAACGGGGTCAGCATCTCTGATCCTATGGCAATGATCTCTGCGTTCAGCATAATTATTCCATTCTTCCAAAATAATAACCCTGTCATAATATCGGATTCTCTTCGACTCTGAAACCGAGCGCCCCGACGATTGCAAAACTCGTCAGATCCTGGTTTATCCAAGACCCCTCCTGGTTTCGCATCACTGGATTTGTAATTGGTGTCGATATAGTAGACACCTGCAGCACTTCCCGACATAATCGCGGAGTCTTGAGGGGATCTGAGGGTCCATTTGACACCAGCCAGGGAACAGAATGGGATTCGACTATACGACACTTGATCTGTTACGACAGAACCATCCGGCCTGGCGGCTGCTCTGTGCGCAGCATGCACCGCTGATTGCCGGTTTTCTGCACCGAGTCTTTATTGAGCCGAACAATCGTATCCTGCCACAGGCGGATCTGGTCGAGCTGCTCGCGGATGAGCTCTTTGAGCTGCGGGAGCGGCTGGGGCCAGATGCCTATCCGGGGACAGCCGCCGGGTATCTGAACGACTGGGCGGAGAATGACAAGGGGTGGCTGCGCAAATTCTATCCAACCGGATCGGACGAGCCCTGCTACGACCTCACACCGGCAACCGAGAAGGCCTTAACCTGGCTCAAGAGCCTGACTGAGCGGGCCTTTGTTGGGACGGAGTCGCGGTTGCTGACGCTCTTCGATTTGTTGCGCCAGATGAGTGAGGGAAGTGAGAGCGATCCTGAGGTGCGAATTGCCGAGCTCGAGCGACGGCGCGAGGAGATCGACGGGGAGATAGCCCGAATCCGGTCGGGAGATATTCCGATGCTCGATGAGACTGGTTTACGGGATCGCTTTCAGCAGTTCCTGCAGATGGGTCGGGAGCTGCTCTCCGATTTTCGCGAGGTTGAGCAGAACTTCCGCCAGCTCGATCGCCGGGTGCGCGAGCGGATTGCACGATGGGAGGGTGGCCGCGGGACATTGCTTGAGCAGATCATGGGTGAGCGTGACTCGATTGCCGATTCCGATCAGGGGCGGAGTTTTCGGGCCTTCTGGGATTTCCTGATGTCACAGTCACGGCAGGAGGAGTTGAGCCGATTGCTGGATCAGGCGCTCTCGCTGGAGTCGATCGAAGCGGTGAAGCCGGAGGCGCGGTTGCGGCGGATCCACTATGACTGGTTGGAAGCAGGTGAGCATACGCAGCGCGAAGTGGCGAAGCTCTCAGAGCAGTTGCGCCGTTTTCTCGATGATCAGGCATGGATCGAAAATCGACGGATTATGGAGATTCTGCACAGCATCGAAAATCATGCGCTGGGGGTGCGTGAGCAGTACCCACGGGGAGAGTTCGTGGGGCTGGCGGAGATGGAGACGGCGATCGAGTTGCCATTGGAACGCCCACTCTTCAGGCCCCCATATCGGCCGTTGATCTCTGGGGCTGCGCTCGACGCGGGTGAGGCGGAGATGGACCTGGCGGTCCTCTATGCCCAGATGGTGATTGATCGAATGGCGCTGCTTGGGAATATTCGTGCCGAGTTGCGGGAAAGGAGCCAGATTGATCTGGCTGAGGTGATTGCCCGACATCCGTTGCGCCACGGACTGGCGGAGCTGGTCGCCTATCTGCAGATCGCGAGCGAATGGCCGGCGATGACAGTCGATGAGGAGATATCGGATGTGGTGCATTGGAACACGCGAGAAGGTGGTTCGAGGCGTGCTACGCTGCCGCGCATTATCCTGTTGAGAAGATGACAATGAAGACGAAGGTAGTGCCATTAAGTGACCATTCGGAGGATCTGAAGGTCAGGTTGTCGAGGGTGGTTGTGCCGCTTTTGAAGGGCGTAGTCGACGTGGATGAACGCCCGGAAGTGTGGAATGAACTGCTCGATCTGCAGGCCGCAGTGCGCGACTATGTCGCGGTGCTTGGACTGCGCCTGGTATTGGATGAGTCCGAAGGCTACGCCTTTCTCTCCTCTGATATCACCGACGATGGTGAGGCCGAGCGGCCGGCGACTCCACGATTGATTGTGCGGCGGCAGTTGAGCTATCCGGTGAGCCTGTTGCTGGCACTGCTGCGGAAGAAGTTGG
>JBEGMZ010000441.1:0-2555 GCA_041182745.1 Acidobacteriota bacterium | reverse complement strand
CGCCCCCTACGGTCTGGCCAAGAAGATGATGCTGGTCCAGTCGCAGGCTTACCGTGAGCAGTACGGTTACAACTCGATATTTCTGCTGCCGGTCAATCTCTATGGACCACGGGACAATTTTGACCTTGGTTCCTCGCACGTTATTCCGGCACTGATCCGCAAATGTCTTGAGGCCATTGACCTGAAGTCAGATCGGATCGTCGGCTGGGGAAGCGGAAATGTGACGCGGGAGTTTCTGCACGCCGAGGACTGTGCGGAGGGAATTGTGCTGGCCAGCGAGCGCTACAACAGCTCGGAGCCGGTCAATCTTGGTTCCGGCTTCGAGATCTCGATCCGCGATCTGGCACGCAAGATCGCAGATCTGACCGGCTTCTCCGGAGAGATCACCTGGGATGAGACCCAGCCGGATGGTCAGCCGCGACGTTGTCTGGATGTGTCGCGGGCGGCGAGAGAGTTTGGATTTCGTGCCAGGATCGGTTTTGACGAAGGGCTACGGCAGACGATCGACTGGTACCGTGAAAGCCGATCCCGGCACGCCCCTCGCCCCGGCCTCAGTTGATCATGCCGCGGGGCGAGAAACGCCCAAGGGTGCGCTGAAAGACGCTGATAATCTCAGGTGTACGAACTTTGCCCTCAATGATGATGTCGTGGGCCGAGACTGGTAACTGGTAGACGGCCTCATTGGCCTCCCTGTCCGCGGAGATCACCGCCCCCTTCAATTCGAGACCGGCAAAAATTCCGCGGCTGCGGGAGTAGGATATCACCTGTGACTTGAGCAGAATGTCGGTCGATGCCCCGGTATTTCGCCCGACCGGCCCGGCTGAGACCGCCGCTCCCGCCCCGAGCTCGAAACGGTTCTGAAGCAGCCCATCAACACCGGCCTGGTTCATGATCAGCAGGATCAGGTCAACCTCCTGTCCACCGATCTGGAGTCCGACGCTTCCACCTCCGATGGTGAAGAAGGCCGGGGCTCCCCACGAGCCCTGCGGGCGGCGGCAGCTGATCAGGCCTTTCCCATATTGTCCACCAAGAAAGAATCCTCCCTTCTTGACCGATGGGAAGACCGCCACGCACCACGCCCGGTCGAGCAGTTCGCCTGGGATTCCCTTGTCGGGCGCCTTCATTATTCGGCTGAAGGCATCAGCCGCTTTCTGGGCCCGCGTTCGCGCGTCGGTTCGGGTGTTGGCGCAGACCGGAATGGTGGCTGTCAGCAGAAGCGTCAGCAGAAGCAGACTGGCACAATTTCGCATGAGATTCTCCCTGCTCTTGATGTATGATTCGGGCTTGGACCGACGCGTCGTCAGACCGGAACCTTGACCATCTTTATCTAACCCGATGATGAAACTTTTTCAAGCCACGCCAAAGTCGGGATTCGACGCCCTGCCACTGGCTCCACTGTCAGCCGGTGACCTGATTGACCTTGCGGTGCGGATCTATCGGCGCCAGCCCCTTCCGCTGATCAGGACAGTTCTCGTGCCCGGTATTGTCTCTTACACCGGAGTGATCCTGTTCGCAATCGGGTTCAGCAACTTCAGTACGATGCGTGGTAATGAGCGGGTTCTGATTGCGGGCGCGTTGGTGGCAGGCGGCACGGCCCTCTACCTCGGAGGGAAGTTGCTCTTCTGCGTCCTGCTTGGTGGCGCTTCCCGATCACTCTTCAATCACATTCTCGGATCGAGTGGTACCGCCACTGTTGATGACCACCCGTTCAGGCCTCGAGAGGTCTACCGCGCAGTCAGGGGGCGTGTTGGCGCGCTGGTCGGATCGATCCTCCTGTTGCTCCTGCTCGGCCTCTTCGCGGCGACAATACTCTACCTCATCCTGGCGCTGCTGGTGGTCGGATATGTCACAATCCACATCACTTTTTTGAAAGCGCTCCCCCTTGCGATTCAGATCATCTCCGGAGGTCTGTTTGGTCTGCTTCTCCTCTCCAGCCTGATCTGGTGCGGGCTTATCTTTTTGAGCCGATTTGTCTGCCTGCCGCAGATTCTGTTGGTCGAAGGGCGGGGCGTCCTCGGATCGATCGGTCGGAGCTTTACCCTCTGCGGAGGGCAAGTACGATCGATGGCCGCGATTCTTCTCTTCTGGTTCTTCGCCGGCTGGTCGATCTGGGCGCTGCTTGTTCTCCCGCTGGCCTGGTACGGATTCCTTGAGGGACTTGAGATAAATCCATTCAATCCACAGGGACCGCTCTGGTATCTGATCACGCAACAGGCACTTTCACAAATGAGTGAAATCCTTGTCGCGCCAGTCGCGATGGTCGGCTTCTCCCTTCTCTACCTTGATACCCGCATCAGAAAAGAGGGCTTTGACGTTGAGGTTCTCGCCCGACGAATTCTTTCACCACCAGCCCACGATGCCGGGTATCGACTGGAGATGAGCGATCGATGATGGGACTGACCTACCATTGCAAGCGGATGGCCCGCCTCTTGTTGCTGGCAGCTCTGATAATGTCTGGGGTGGCGGAGTGTGGTGCGCAGACCGTCTCACTTGAGGTTCACGAGCAGCGATTGGCAGATATTCAGCGGCGATTACGTGAGCTTTCCGAGAGCGAT
>JBEGMZ010000440.1:0-4013 GCA_041182745.1 Acidobacteriota bacterium | reverse complement strand
TTCACAAACGAGGTTACAAAATGGGCAAGAGAGAGCATGGTCGGAGTCGGTCTGACTTTTCGCGCCGGCAGTTTCTTGGCCGGGCCGCCGGAATTGGTGGTACGGCGCTGACTATTGGTCTGGCAGGGGGCTCCGGATCGACTGATCTGATCCCGGGGGCACTGGCCGCGACCGGCTGGCAGAACACAGTCAAGGGCAAAGAGCGTTTGATTGTGCGCTCACTCCGCCCGGAGGACCTTGAGACACCGGTGACGCTGCTCGACACCTGGCTGACACCGAACGATCTGTTCTACGTCCGCCACCATTCGTATGCTCCGGTGGTCGGAGAGTCGATCGGAAAGGCCTGGAAGGTTGGAGTCGATGGCGCCGTAGAGAAACCGCTCACCCTCTCACTCGATGAGTTGAAGAAGCTGCCGCGGGCAACGGTCACCGTCACGCTCGAATGCGCGGGCAATGGTCGCGCCTTCCACGATCCGCCGGTCGCCGGCATTCAGTGGGAGAAGGGAGCGGTCGGCACAGCCCGCTTTACCGGGGCTCGCCTCTCCGACATCCTCAAGCGCGCTGGCGTCAAATCGACAGGTCGCTATGTTCTGTTTGACGGCGCCGACAGCCCGGTCGGAAAGATGCCCGATTTCCAGCGCAATGTGCCGATGGAGAAAGCTCTCCATGCCGATACGATCGTCGCGTACGAGATGAACGACCAGGTGCTGCCCCCACTTCACGGTTACCCGCTGCGGGTAGTTGTACCAGGTTGGGAGGGGGCCTATGCCGTAAAATGGCTCAACCGGATTTCGGTGATCGAGCAGGAACACGACGGCTTCTTCGTCAAGACGGCTTATCGATATCCAAACATTCCGGTTGCTCCCGGTGCGGCAGTGCCGCCGGAGAACATGCTTCCGGTGAAGGGTCTGGTGGTGAAGTCGCTGATCAACTCCCCAGCGGAGGGTGCCTCTCTCCCGATCGGCAAGATACGAGTATCGGGATTTGCCTGGGCAGGAGAGGTTGGTATCCGACAGGTCGACGTCTCGCTCGACCAGGGCCGGACGTGGATCCAGGCGCGGCTTGGCAGGGAGAAAGTCAGATACGCCTGGCAATCGTTTGAACACGAGTTCAACATCACCACTCCCGGGTCGTACCAGATTATGGCACGGGCGACTGACGACCAGGGGCGGATGCAGCCGGTAGCTCCAAGCTGGAACCCTTCGGGCTATCTCTGGAATGTGATCGACCGGGTGAGAATCAATGTCAATGCAAAATAAGCGGATGGATGACCGGCGACTGCTGGTTACAACCTTGAAACTTGGCCTTATCGCCATTCTGGGGCTGGGAGTCCTGGCCGGGTTGACCGGCGGCGAGGCGGCCCACCGTGAGACCAGGGCGAGTGATGATCTGCCGGCCGGAGCGGGCGTAGAGATCCTCCGTCGCGACTGTCTCTCCTGCCACGAGGCAGACCTGATCGTCTCCCAGCGCCTCTCCCGCGCTGGTTGGGGGCGCGAGCTCGACAAGATGATCCGTTGGGGCGCTGTCACCCCGGCCGGAGATCGTGAGAGGCTGCTCGACTACCTGACCGCCAACTTTACCCCGCGTCGCCCATCGACAGCCCCCGAACCATTGGTGGTCGCCAACGGGCGCGAGACCTTTGAGAAGCGCTGCCTGCTCTGCCACGAGGCCGACCTCTCCTACCAGCAACGCCTCTCCCGCACCGGCTGGAACCGCGAGATCGACAAGATGGTTCGCTGGGGCGCAGTGGTCGAAGAGAAGGAACGGCAGCCACTGATCGAGTTCCTGCTCAGTCGGCGCTGAGTGGCACAATCTGACCAGAAACGAACTGGCGGACTGGCAGCGATCGACGGTTGCGGCGGTCAACGGCGAACAATCCTTGAAAAGACCAGCTGGTCAGACTGCTCGTCATAGTCGAAGAGTACTCCGATCCGGTTGTAGCGGTCGAGTCCAACAAAGCTGAGGAAGAGTGACCGGCGGTCGGCGGGTGGTGGATCGCCGATCCGTCGCCGAGCCTCCTGGGTCAGCTTTGCCGCAACCCTTGGAGCCGTGGTCGCGATCAGGCGGCCTGCCTCCATCGACTGATCCATTCCGCGAAACTCGCGCTGACAGATCCGGGCAAGACTGATCCGGGTGAAGTCGTCGGGCGTCTCTTCGATCAGATCGATCATTCTTGCCGCATCCCGTCGGCTGCCAGTGCGAACTATCGCCAGTTCGTAGATCCAGCCAGACCGCTTTCGGCTGATGGCGAGGCGGTGAAAACGTTCGCCGCGTCGGTTCCTGACCGTGGCGAGCAGTCCAACCACCCGCCCATGCCCCAAACGCTGGACGATTCGCCCCTGCAGATCAGGCTGTTCGCGCAGGACAGAGTAGCGATCATCAACTACCACTGCTCGCGCTCCCGGCAATGGCGTCGGACTCTTCCCTCCGGCGCCATCAACAAGCACCACCAGGATCAGAAGAGAGAGGCTGGCCGGTAGAAAGTGGCCGTGTCTCATTCGGTCCTCGTTTCCGGGGTGGCCGAGGGTTATCGTGAGATTGGCAGCCGGCTGAAGTCACGATCAAAGGCTGCCTCCTGCTTCTCTATTGCGGTAAGATAGTCAAAGATAATAAGGCCCGTACCTGGCGGCGCCGGGGCGAAGAACTGGTCAAAAAAAGCGAACGGCAGGCTCTTACGCTTCGATTCAACCCGCCAGCGGAGTAGTACCTGGATCGGCAGAAAGTAGACCGCCTGGTGCAGACTGAACTCGACCAGGAATCCGGCGACCGCACCACACCCGGCAGTACGCTCAAGAAAGGCTATCTGATGCGGATGGAGGTTGTCGAAGTCGAGTGCCTCGCGCCGGGTCGATTTTGCGTCGTAGAAGATTGCCCGCCCATCCGGAGCAAGCACCCCGCCATAGTCCGGTTCCCCCTTCGACTCGGGAACAAAGCGGCGCCAGTCCTTCAATTTCTGTTCGCGGACAAGTCGGGTGATCGCCCCTGCCGGCAACCGATCTCCACCCAAATCTGAGCCGCTCGAGGGCAGAGCGAGACCGCGACGAGCCTCACCCCGTGCAACAAGATATTTCCCCGGGATCGACTTGCGAGTAATACAGGCTCTTCCGACGCGCTCGTACGCTTCATTCGTACGATTTATCATCTCCTGAAAACCACCGCCGGTATCTGCGCCGCGTCGTCCGCTTCCCATCCAGTATCCCCTGCCAGCTAAGGAAGCCTGCTACTCAAGAAGGTCGTCATCGACCTCGAAGTTGGAAGAGACGTTCTGGACGTCATCATGATCGTCGAGGGCCTCGTAGAGCTTGAGCATCTGGTTGGCGGCGGCCCCTTCGAGCTTGATCGTGTTCTGGGGGACCATGGTCACCTCAGCCGAGAGTGGCTCGATTCCGGCCTTTCTGATTCCCTCAAGTACGGCATGGAAGTCGTCCGGGGCCGTCAGCACCTGGTAGGAGCCTCCCTCACTGACCATATCCTCGGCGCCAGCCTCGAGCGCCAGCTCGAGCATCTGATCTTCCCCCTTGACCGCACCGTCGATGATGATCTGCCCCTTCTTGTTGAACATCCAGGCGACCGAGCCAGACTCCCCAAGATTGCCACCATTTTTGGAGAAGATGTGGCGGATCTCGGAGACGGTCCGGTTGCGGTTGTCGGTCATTACGTTGATCATAACCGCGACGCCGCCGGGGCCGTAGCCTTCATAGGAGATCTCATCGTAGTTGACCCCCTCCAGCTCACCGGTCCCGCGCTTGGTTGCCCGATCGATTGTATCATTGGGCATGTTGGCGGCCTTGGCGTCACTGACCGCCTTCCGGAGGCGGGCGTTGGTATTGATATCACCGCTGCCACCAGCGCGGGCGGCAACCGTGATCTCTTTGATCAGCTTGGTGAAGAGTTTGCCGCGCTTGGCATCCAGCGCACCCTTCTTGTGCTTGATGGTATGCCATTTCGAATGGCCTGACATAGATCGCACCTCGATTGCAAGAAATTAGTTTGAAAATAAGACGGTAATATAA